>JAIOQF010000307.1 GCA_021413535.1 Verrucomicrobiota bacterium | reverse complement strand
GTTCTTTTCCGCGATCAGGAATTGTATTTCGACATCTACGGCAGCTATTTGCAGCACCGTGAATCAAATTGCGGCTGCGACAGCAAGCACGAGGGCTTCGGTGGCGGCTTCGCAATCGGACATTATTTCGGTTATTATGTTGGAGCCAGACTCGATGTGAATTTCTCCTCGATCGAAGAGGCCCAGACCAGCATCGGTGGTGACATTCTCCTGCGCTTCCCTATCCAGACTGCGCATATAGCACCTTATGCCTTCCTCGGTGGCGGGGTCCAGGTGGCCGATGGGAGTAATGATGGCTTCCTGCGGGTCGGCGGTGGCATCGAGTGGCGCTTCACGCCCCACTTTGGCATTTTCAGCGAAGGTTCTTATTCCTGGGTTGACCAACAAAACACGGCCAACAACGTAACCATCAAGGCGGGCATCCGTTACATTTACTGACGGGCCGGGCCTGACAAGCACCGGACGAATCGGTGCTTTTGATTTCTTGGAGTCCCATCATCGGCGGATTCCTTCACCTGAGCGGCAGGCGTCTGGTTGCTTCCACAGAACTCATGGGCCATGCTCCCGTCTCATGCAGTTCGCTCCTAAGAAAAGTCTCGGCCAGAATTTTTTACTCGACGAAGGAATTTCACGTTGGATCGCCGATCAGATTCAACCCGACGGAGCGCCACGGGTGATTGAGATCGGACCGGGCTACGGTGCACTGACCAAACATCTTGCCGGGCGTGCGGACAAACTGCTGCTGATTGAGAAGGATGATGCACTGGCTGACGCACTGCGATTCCAGTTTGAGAATCGCGCTGATGTCGAACTTTGGCACGGCGATGCCACGCGCTACGATATGCGATCTCTGTTCGCGTGCGGCCCCGTGAAGGCGATCGGCAATCTGCCCTATTCAATGGGCCAGCCAATCTTGCGGCATTTTCTTTCGCCGCCCACACCGGTGAGCGAAGCAGTGTTCATGCTGCAAAAAGAAGTCTGCGACCGTCTCGCTGCGAAATGCGGCGACGAAAGTTTTAGTGCGCTGAGTTTGCTGGTGCAACAGCATTGGCAGGTGGAAATGCTGCGAGTGATTCCGCCGTCCGCTTTCAAACCCCGGCCCCGGGTTGACTCTGCGGTCATTCGACTGACTCCGCGCCCGGCGGGCTCGCTCCCGGTGTTTGACCGGATGCTTTTTGATCGTCTGGTGCGCAGTGGCTTCTCCCAACGGCGCAAGCAGATGAAAAAGCTGCTGCCTCCAGCTCCGGACGGATGGGATGCGCTGGTGACAGCGCTGGGGAAACAGGCGACCCTGCGAGCAGAAGAGTTGTCGCTCGAAGAATGGGTGGCGCTGACGCGGCATTATGAAGGTCGCCATGACGAAGACCGTGGCCAGCGCGCCACAGAGATGTTTGATGTCGTGGACGAGAATAACCAGGTGATCGGCCAGTCACCGCGCGGCGAAGTCCACGCGAAAGGACTCCGCCATCGCGCGGTGCATATCTTCGTATTTAACAAACACGGGGAACTCTGGCTGCAGCAACGCTCGCATCTTAAAGACGTGCATCCCCTCGGCTGGGATTCCAGTGCTGCTGGTCACTTGGATGTGGGAGAAAGTTACACTGCCGCTGCTGCGCGGGAGTTGAAAGAAGAACTAGGCATCGAAGCTGCGACGGAATGCATCGCAGACATTCCCGCGACGGAGCGAACTGGCTGGGAGTTTGTCGAGTTGCATCGCGCGCAACACAACGGCCCCATGCACTTCGCTCCGGATGAAATCGCCTGCGGTTGTTTTTTCAGGCCGGAGCAGATTCAAGGATGGATTGCCGCGAGGCCGCAGGACTTTGCCTCGGGATTCATCGAGTGCTTCCGTGCTTGGCAGCTTATACAGGAGTTGGTGTGACGAAACGTTGCGCATTTCATGATTGAAAGCGATTTCAAGGTCATGTTTGCGCAGGACATGATCGAAGTGTAGCGTCACATTTCACGAACTAGTTTAACCAAAACGACTCATGTGCGGCATCATCGGATACATCGGCAAACGACAGGCCAGCCCCATTCTTCTGGATGGATTGCGGCGGTTGGAATACCGCGGTTACGATTCAGCGGGGATGGCGCTGAACACCGGAGGCAGTTTGCAAATCCTGCGTCGCGCAGGTCGCATTGAAAATCTGCGGCTGCTGGTGGCGGAAGTGCAGCCCCAGAGCGACACGGGAATCAGCCACACGCGGTGGGCGACTCATGGCGCGCCTACAGATGAGAACGCGCACCCGCATCGCGATCAATCGGGCAAGCTGGCGCTGGTGCACAATGGAGTGATCGAGAACTATATCACGTTGCGTGACGGATTGATCGCGGAAGGTCACACTTTTACATCTGAAACCGACACCGAGGTGCTGGCTCATCTCATGGGGCATTACTATGATCTGTCGGACGAGAAGGATGTCGCGCTGCGGCTTTCGTCCGCCGTGCAGCGTGCACTTTCGCGCGTCAAAGGAACTTATGGCATTGCGGTGATGCACTTGGATGCGCCGGATGTGATCGTGGGCGCGCGTCTGGGAAGTCCGCTCGTGATCGGCCTGGGCGAGGGCGAACATTTTCTCGCGAGTGATGTGTCCGCCATCGTGGCACACACTCGCGATGTGATTTATCTGAACGACTACGATATCGTCACGCTGCGGCGCGACGGCTTCGAGGTGAAGTCGCTCGAAGGCGGCAACGCGCACATACAAGTGAGTCACATCGACTTCAACGAGGCGGAAGCGGAGAAGGGAGATTTCCCGCACTACATGCTCAAGGAGATTTACGAACAGCCCGCCTCGTTGCGCAATGCTCTGCGCGGGCGTCTGTCTCGCGAGGAGGCCACCGCGGTTCTGGGCGGCTTGCACATGACTCCACACGAACTCAGGAACGTCGAACGCATCATCTCCAGTGGTTGCGGCACGGCATATCATGCGGGCATGGTTGGCGAATATCTCATGGAGTCGCTGGCGCGCATTCCAACCGAAGTAGAATTCGCCAGTGAGTTCCGCTACCGCAATGTCCCTACGGACAAGAACACGCTCCAGTTTGTCATCAGCCAGAGCGGCGAGACCATCGACACACTGGCGGCGTTGCGCGAGGCCAAGCGAAAAGGCCTGCGGGTTCTCGGTCTCGTCAACAACGTGGCCAGCACGATTGCGCGTGAGACCGACGGTGGAATCTACATTCACGCGGGTCCTGAGATCGGCGTGGCCGCGACCAAGAGTTTTACTTCACAAGTAGCGGTGCTCACGCTGTTGAGTTTGCTCTTCGGCCGCATCCGCCATCTTTCCACCACGGACGGACTGGAGATGATCGATGAACTTGAAGCGCTGCCGGACAAGATCACATCAATACTTCAGCAGACCGACCACATCCGTGAGATTGCTAAAAAGTA
>JAIOQF010000004.1 GCA_021413535.1 Verrucomicrobiota bacterium | reverse complement strand
GCCACTCGCTGGAATCATTGAACGTTGCCAGCGGTATTAAAATACAACGGCAACAGCCCGGAATTCTTGCGCTCGGCCACCAGCTATTTTTTCTTGTCCACCGGCAGTCGCGCAAATTCCATTCCGGCCTCACGACACAAGCCCCCTGAAGGCTCGCTCCACCAATGTCAGCGGCTTATCTTTGAGTTGCGCCAACACCCACTGACGACGCACCCAGCCCCTCAGCAACGGCAAAGCCACTAGTTTCTTCAATTTGATCTCCGCCCGCACCGTCCACGGTGCCATGATCTCAATGCCCAATCCGAGCTTCACAAGCATCTTGATGGCCTCGGTGCTGCCCAGTTACATGAATGAGCGCGGACGCACACCGAACTTCTGAAATTAATCGTTCACTAGTCCACCTCCGGCCGTGGATCACGGCCCAACAGTTCGCGGAGCGCCTCCTTCGGCGGCTTCCCTTGGTAGAGCATCGCGTAGATTTCATCGAGCAATGGTGTGCTGGCTTCAATTTTTCTCGCACAACGCCACAGGCTTTCCGTGTTCGGAACTCCCTCGGCCACCATGCGCGTGCCAGCGATAATATCCGCGAGGCTCTTCCCCTGCCCCAGTAATTTACCCACACGATTGTTCCGGCTGTGCTCCGAATAACACGTCGCCACCAGATCACCCACACCACTCAACCCGTAAAAGGTTTCCACTCTGCCGCCCTGTTTCACGCCAAATCGCACCATCTCCGCCAATGCACGCGTCACCAGCGCCGCGATGGCGTTGTCGCCCAGATTCAATCCGCGCGCGATGCCCGCCGCGATGGCGTAGGGATTTTTCATCGCCCCGGCCCACTCCACACCGGTAAGGTCGTCGCTGGTGTAACAACGGAACCACGGCAATGTAAAAACACCCTGAAGCTGAACAGCCACTTCGGGATTCTCCGAGGCAACGACCGCAGCCGATGGCAGTTGCTGCGCGATTTCCTCCGCATGGTTCGGCCCCGATAACGCAGCCAGCGAATGCTGAGGAAATATCTCGCCGATGATTTCCGACATCTGCTCGCCGGTCTCCAGTTCAATTCCCTTGGTGCATGAGAGCAACAATTCACCGCCACGGAACACGCCAGCCTTCTTCATCTCACCCGCGACCGATCGCAATCCCTTCGACGGAATCACAATAACAGCCAGTTCAGCGGCCTTCAATTCTTCCATCCGGTGCGTCACCATGATTTCACGGGGAAGCTTCAGCGTAGGCAGATACCTCGAGTTCTTTCGTGTCTCCGCAATTTCACGCATCAACGTTTCATCACGTCCCCAGAGTTGAACGTGAAGTCCACGCTCTGCCAGCATCGCCGCCAGCGCGGTGCCCCAGCTTCCAGCTCCGAACACGACAGCACTTTTCATTTCAATCCTTTCTTCGTGCCGAAGCGATTTTCTGTGCCGTTGAGAAGGCGCACAATATTGGATCGATGACGCACCAGAACCAGCACGCCCATGACGATGACCAAACCCAGCAGCACCCAGTTCAACGTGCCGCGCAAGGTCATCAACAGTGCCATGGCCAGGGGCACCGTGACTGCCACGGCGATGGATGCCAGCGCTACATAGCGCGTGAGTTTGAAGACGATGACCCATGCGACCAGTCCGAACGCGAGCGAGAACGGTTCCAGCCCCAGCAGCACGCCGGCGGAAGTCGCCACGCCCTTGCCGCCCTTGAAGCCCAGCCAGAAGGTGAACATGTGGCCGAGCACTGCCGCTGCCGCACAAAACACGGCCACCAACATGGCGGTGTTCGGATCCGCGCCGCTGTGATTCATCCACCACTTCGCCAGGATCACGGGCACGAAGCCTTTAAGCATGTCGAGTATGAAAATCGGAACACCGATTCCTTTGCCCAGCACCCGGATGACGTTGGTCGCACCGATATTCCCGCTGCCATGTTTACGGATATCGATACCTTTATAGCGGCCCGCCCAGTATCCGAACGGCAATGAGCCGCAGACGTAGGCGAACAAAATGAGTAGAAGGGCAGAGGGCAGCAAATGCACGCCAGCAACAGACACACGCGAGCACCACGGGCAAGATGAATTTCCGCGCGCTTGCAAACTGCTGCCCTTGAGGACAAGGTGCAGGCTCTGTTTCACATGGGCGGCAAACGTGTCATTCTCAAATTCGGTTCCGGCATCCTCACGCGCACTGATCGCGCTGAAATGGATCAGGTGCAGCTCGCGCGTCTCGTCGAAGCCATCGCGGAACTCAAACACCGCGGGCACTCGGTCGTCATTGTCAGCAGCGGTGCCGTGTCATCAGGCCTCAAGCCGCTCGGATTCAAAGAGCGGCCTGAAGAAATTTCCACGCTCCAGGCTTGCGCCGCTGTCGGCCAGACTCACCTCATGCATGGCTATGAAAGCTTCCTGCGTGGCTATGGCCTGCATGTCGCCCAGCTCCTGCTGACTCATGAAGATCTCGAGAGCACAGAACGCGCCGAGCGCTTCAAGGCCACGCTGCTCCGCTTGCTGGAATTCGAGAACACCGTTCCCGTCATCAACGAGAATGATTCAGTCGCCGTCGAGGAACTTCGCTTCGGCGACAACGACAAACTCTCCGCCAGTGTAGCCGTGCTCTGGGGTGCCGACCTCCTCGTGCTTCTCACCAGTGTGCCCGGCCTGATGGAACATCGCGCCGATGGCGCCGTGGACATCGTTCCCTTGGTGACGGACGTCGAAAGCGTGCTGCATCTGGTGCAAAATGAAAAGGGAAAACACTCCGTCGGCGGCATGGCCAGCAAGCTGCGCGCCGTGCGCGATGCCGTGAACGGCGGAGTCGAATGTGTCATCGCCTCGGGTCGCCATCCCGAATTGATCACTGATATCGTCGAAGGTCGAGGCTCTGGAACCCGCTTCCCGTCATCACGGGCGGCCACGAAATAGAGGATGGCCATCACCGTCCTCATTCCTGCTTTGAATCCGGTCGAGTCCATGATCGAGGTCGTGGATGCGCTGGTTTCATCTGACAAGATCAACCACATTCTCCTGGTGGACGATGGCAGCCGTGAGGCGCATCAATCAGTGTTCCAGTCAGCAGCCGCCCGCCCGAAGGTGAAAGTCCTCCGTCACGCCGTGAATCTCGGCAAGGGTGCCGCGCTCCGCACCGGGATGAATTATTTTCTCTGCCTGAACGAGGCTGACGCCGTGCTGGTCACTGCAGATGCGGATGGTCAGCACTTGCCAGATGATATTATTGCGGTCGGGGAAAAAGCCGAGGTCACACGCACCGACCTGGTGCTGGGTTCCCGCTCGTTTTCTGGCGACGTGCCGCTGCGCAGTCGTTTCGGGAATGACGTGACTCGTCGGATTTTCCGCTTTGTCGTCGGCCCCAAGGTCACGGATACTCAGACTGGTCTGCGCGCCATCCCCCGGGCGCTGATGCCAAAACTGCTCCGCGCCAAAGCCAACGGCTATGAGTTTGAACTGCAGATGTTGATCATGGCTGCGCAGGACAAGATCAACATCAGCGCCGTTCCCATCCAGACTGTCTACATCGACGAAAACGCATCCTCGCATTTCAATCCGCTGAAGGATTCGATGCGGATTTACTTCGTCTTCATCCGCTTTCTCTCGAGCTCGCTTGTCGCCAGCGTCGTGGACTTCATTCTCTTCGCGCTGATCTTTGGCCTGACGCATAGTCTCGCGTGGAGCATTGGCATCGCCCGCCTTTTTTCCGGCACGCTGAATTTCACGCTGAACAAAGGTTTCGTCTTCCGTTCCCGCGCCAGCCTCGTCTGGTCGATTACCAAGTTTGCCGCGCAGGAAACGTTGCTAGCCGTGATCTCGCTGCTCGTCATCCGCAGCCTCGTGATGCGCGCGGACTGGAACCCCTACCTCGCCAAACCTCTGGTCGAGATCGTGCTCTTCATCTGCAGCTTCGCCGTGCAGCGGGTGCTAGTATTCGAGCGCGCGCCCGACGAGGATGATTGAGCGCCGCGCTTGTGCAAAGCAGCGCGCCCGTCATATTGTCTCTCCAACATGTCTGACAGCATCCATGATCGCATCCTCGACCTCGGTCGCCGCGCCCGCGCTGCTTCGCGCGAGCTGGTAAAGCTCACCACTATGCAGAAGAACGCCATCCTGCTCGCGATGGCCACAGAAATCCGCGCAGCGGAGAAAGCGATTCTCGTCGCCAACGCGCAAGATGTTCAGCGATCTGAAAAAAATGGCACCGCCAAACCGATGCTCGAACGACTTCGACTCGACGCAAAAGGCATCGAAGCCATCGCCAGTGCCATCGAAGATGTGGCCAGGCTGCCCGATCCCGTCGGCGAAGTTCTCGCGGACTGGTCCCGGCCCAATGGATTGCATTTGCAGAAAGTCCGCGTGCCCATCGGTGTCATCGGCATCATCTACGAATCACGCCCCAACGTCACCAGCGACGCAGCCATTCTCTGTTTCAAAACCGGCAACGCCACCATCTTGCGCGGCGGCTCCGAGGCCATCGATAGCAACCGTGCTATCGCCGACGCCTTGCAGCGCGGTGGTGAGAAAGCCGGGCTGCCTCAGGACAGCATCCAGCTTATTCCCTTCACCGATCGCGAGAGCGTGGATCATCTCGCGAAGATGGATCAATATCTCGACCTTATCATTCCGCGCGGCGGGAAGGGTCTGATCGAACGCGTCGTTAGCGTGGCCCGCATGCCAGTCATCAAGCATTACGACGGCGTCTGCCATGTTTACGTTCATCGCGATGCCAACCTGGAGATGGCCGCGGACATCATCATCAACGGCAAATGCCAGAAACCCTCTGCGTGCAATGCTACCGAATGCGTGTTGGTGGACGCAGAAATTGCGGAAAGTTTTTGCGCCACGCTCTCCGACCTACTCCGCCCCCACGGCGTGGCGATCCGCGGCGATGCCACCATTGTGAAACATTGGCCCGGCGCGAAACTCGCGACCGAAGATGACTATCGCACCGAATACCTCGACCTCATTCTCTCAATGAAAATCGTGAGTGGACCCGATGACGCTATCGCCCATATCAACGGCTACAGCTCTCACCACACCGACGCCATCATCACATCAGATAAAGCTGCGGCGAAACAATTCCTCCATGAAGTCGACAGCGCCGTCGTTCTCTGGAACGCCAGCACCCGCTTCAACGACGGTGGTGAATTTGGCTTCGGTGCAGAGATTGGCATCAGCACTGATAAACTTCACGCGCGCGGCCCGATGGGATTGCCGGAGTTATGCAGTTACAAGTATCTCGTTACCGGCAGCGGCCAGGTGCGAATTTAGCCAGGTGGGTCGGCAGAGGGCTGCCGACCCACTCGTTCTTCAGCGATCCCGCACTACCTTAAGAAACTCCGCGTAATCCCGGATGTAATCAGCCGGATCATAGTGATGCGAGGCAAACACCAGCAGCCGCGAGTCCGGTGAGTGATTAAACTCCGAGGCCCACACCATGGGCGACACGAGAATTCCGCGAGTGGGACGATCAAGCAAGTGTTCCTCACGTGTCACGCCATCATCCACCATGACCGTGCAAGATCCACCCACGCTGATGAGAAACTGCGCACACTCTCGATGCGCATGTTCTCCGCGATTCTCTTCCTGCGGCACGCCAAAGGTGATGAAGTAGCGCAGCGGCACGAAGGGGATTTCCTGTCCAAAGTTGCCGACCGTGAGATGACCGCGCTTGTGATCCTCGATCCAGGGCAAGTCGAAGAGCCGCACCCCGCGCACGCGGGTTTCCTGAATCGCAGCCTGATGTTTGGCCGGAGCGCTCATGCCTTCGTGTTTCCTTCCGCAAGCAAGGGTTGCGCCGGCTCATGAACCACCAACTCTCGCACGACGGACTGCGGTTTGCCTGAGACTGTCATGTAGGCGCGGCCCACATACTCACCGAGCAAACCGAGAATGAGAAGCTGGCTGCCGGAGAATATCGACACCGTGGCCATGAGCGATCCCCAGCCGGTCTGAGAGACTCCGTAGAAAAAGTGCTCTATCAGAACAACGAGCAGCACCAGTAGACCTGCACCACACAGAAAAGCGCCCAACACGCTGGCCACGCGCAGCGGCATGATGCTGAAATTGAAAAGCATGTTCATCCAGAGCCGCACCAGTTTGCGCAGCGTGTAGCCGCTCTGACCGTCCGCGCGCTCCTCGTGGATTACCTGGAGCCGTTCAATTCGGTTGCTGGCTCCGAGGATGAGGCCGTCCACATAAGGATATGGACCGGCGTAGCGGATGATGCGCTGCACCAGTTCGCGTTTCATCGCGCGGAAACTGGAGAGATAAAGGTCTTCCGGTTTGCCCAGAAGAAAAGTTGCCATGCGATTTGTCAGCCAGCTGCCGAGGTTGCGAAACCAGTGGTGCTTCTTCTCTTCATAATAAGAGTAAACCACATCCGCATCTGTCTGGCGAAGATGCTCCACGAGTTTCAATGCCTCGCTGATGGGATTCTGCAGATCGTCATCGAGATTCACCACATAGCGCCCGCGGGCATGACGGAATCCTTCCAGCACGGCAGCGTGCTCGCCAAAATTCCGCGCCATGTCCACCAGCGTGGTCTTCACGGGCATGGTTGGAATGATTTCGCGCGCGCGTTGCAAGGTCGAGTCCGTGCTGCCGTCGTTCACGAGAATGATTTCATAATCGCCGCCGGGCGCCAGATTCCGAAATGCATCCAGCAATTTTACGATGCCCTCGCCCGTAAAATACAGCGGAACGACGAAACTAACAAGCGGTTCACGGGTCGTGCTCATAAGTAAGATGAATTATGCCAAAGGCTTGCGGGCTACGGCCTGCACCGAAGTGCCAAGCGGCGAACTAATGACACGGCACAGCGCCATGTCCATACGAGCCAGCATGATGAGCATGGAGTTCAAGAAAGCAGGCGGAGTCGAGAGATCAGACTTGGCCTCGGCGGTTTGTCGCAGGCGGCTGAGCAGGCGCCAGCAGAGAATGGGAACGAAGAGCCATAGATTCCAGCAGTGGACTCGCTCCGATTCCAGTCCGCACTGCTTCACCAAATCCCGCACCCGAGCTGGCGTGTAGCGCCGCACGCCTTTCACGGCAACATCATGCTCTCCACGCAGAATGTCGAAGGCTGGCAGATTCAACACCAGCGCGCCGCCCGGTTTCAACACTCGCTGGAACTCGGCCATCGCTTTTGTTTCATTCACGCCCTCGAAGTAAAGCACGTCCAGGCTGACCACAACATCGAACGTGGCGTCCGCAAACGGCAGCGCATCCACACTGCCTTGCGTCAAGTTAGTGAAACCGCGTTGCCGGGTATGCTCAATCGCTTGCGGAGAAAAATCCAGGCCGCTGATCTGCCACGACTTGTTCTCGCGACGCAGCGCCTCCATCATCCCACCGGTGCCGCAACCCGCGTCGAGGATGCAAGCCTCCGACTTGCCCGAGAGATGGGACGCCACTTCAGCAGCCACGGATTCACGCAATACGATATACCACCAGTAGGAATCCTCCACCTGGCGCATCAAGGCGTATTCGTGATCATTCATGCGGCGGTAAATTTGCGCATGGCTTCGAGGGTGAACCGCACCGCGTCATCGCTCAGAAATGGATGCAGCGGCAGTGAAAGAATTTCTGGGATGAGCGCCTCGGTCTGCGCCAGTGAACCATGCTTTACCGCAGCATACGCAGGCTGCTGATGCACCGCCGCCGGATAGTGCAAGGCCACCGGCACGCCGGCATCGAGCAGATGCTTCATCAAGGCGTCGCGATTTTTAGAACGGATCACGTAGAGGTGGTAGGCGTGCTCACAACCGGGCTTCACCGCAGGAGCATCCGCTAATGAAAACTCCCGCAAGCCTTCCGTGTAAAGTGTCGCCAGCTTGCGCCGCGCTGCGTTCCGCGCATCCAGCGTCCTGAGTTTCACCCGGAGAATCGCAGCCTGCATTTCATCGAGACGGCTGTTCACACCCTCGACTGCGCTGATATAGCGCTCGCGCCAGCCATACTGCCGCACTTCGCGAATGCGCACGGCCAGCGCATCATCATCCGTCGTGATGGCACCGCCATCGCCGATGGCACCGAGATTTTTCGTCGGATAGAAACTGAAAGCCGCACCGCGCGCCAGCGATCCCACTTTGCGTCCCCGCCAGGTCGCACCGTGAGCTTGTGCGCAATCTTCCAAGAGAACGATGCCGCGCTGATCACAAATCACCTGCAATCCGGCCACGTCCGCCGGATGTCCGTAGAGATGCACCGCCAGCACCGCCCTGATGGAGCTGTCCTCGCGCAGCGCCGCCTCCAATGAATCGGTCGTGATTGTGTAAGTTGCGGCGTCCACATCGAGAAACACCGGAGTCGCTCCAGCACGCGCGATCGCAGATATGCTGGCCACCGCCGTGTGTGAAGGCACCGCCACTGCATCACCGCGCCCAATGCCCAGTCCGCGCAACAGCAACTCGATTGCATCCGTGCCATTCGCCACACCCATGGCATGGCGCACGCCGACCCAATCAGCAAACTCGCGCTCGAACGCCGTCACTTCCCCCCCAAGTATATAATGCCCCTGCTCAAGCATGGCGTGCAAGGCTGACTCGATTTCCTGCCGCTGGGCACGATAGTCTTCGAGCGGATATGAATTAAAAAGTGAATGGGGATCCATGGAAAATGCGGAATTGCAGCAAGCCGGATCAGGTGCAATTGCAGGCCACTTAGCAGTCCCACACACCAATTTCCAGTTAAATCCAATACCAGCGCAGAATGGAAATTGCCCAGCACAATCATCGTGCGCCCACATCCAATGAATCGGCACTGGACGTATGTAGTAAATATGCCGTCCGCTTGCGCAGCATTCGGGGGCGGTTTCCTTTGCCACAAACCCAGCGGCGTGTATCGTATCCCTCACTTCATATTCTGAAATATCATGTTCGACGAAGAACCTCAGCAGCCCCCACCACGGAACAACCGGCGCAATCAAGAACCCCAGTTCAACTGGAAGGGTCTCATTCTGCTCGCCGCCTCCGGCCTCATCATTCTCTGGGCTTGGATCAACATGAACCCCACCCGCGCGGGCAGCAGCTCGGAGAAGAATTTCGCCGAGTTCAAACAGATCGTGGAAAAGGATCTGCTCGTGGTCGATGAAAAACAACCTCTGGTTCTTGTCGAGGAAGCTGGCACCGGCATGGAATACATCGAGGGCCGCTATGTGGAGAAGAAGGGGGATGCCAAAATTCTGCGCTTCCGCACGCCAGTAAACATTCCTTACCAGAAAGAAGAAATTCGGGAGTTGCTGAAAAAATCCAAGCCGACCGATGGAGCGCCCGAAATCGTGCTCACTCCTCGTTACGACACCAGCTACGGCAGCGCGATTTTCCTCTCCGCATTGCCGATCATCGTCGTAGTGGCGCTGTTCTTCCTCATCCGCCAGCAGATGAAATCCGCCGGTCGCGGCGCACTGAGTTTCGGCAAGAGCCGCGCCAAAATGCTCAATCAAGATCGCAACAAGGTCACCTTCAAAGACGTGGCCGGCTGCGATGAAGCCAAGGAAGAAGTTTGGGAAGTCGTAGAATTCCTCAAGGATCCGAAAAAATTCCAACGCCTCGGCGGCAAAATCCCCAAGGGCATTCTCATGCTCGGCGCACCCGGAACTGGCAAGACCCTGCTGGCCAAAGCCATCGCTGGCGAGGCTGACGTGCCGTTCTTCAGCATCAGCGGTTCCGACTTTGTCGAAATGTTCGTCGGCGTCGGCGCCAGCCGCGTGCGCGACATGTTTGAACAAGGCAAGAAAAACGCGCCCTGCCTCATCTTCATTGACGAAATCGACGCCGTAGGCCGGTCGAGATGGACGGCTTCGAGTCCAACGAGGGCGTCATCATCATCGCCGCCACGAACCGGCCCGATGTGCTGGATCCCGCATTGCTCCGCCCCGGTCGCTTCGACCGCCAAGTCGTGGTCAGCTTGCCCGATATCAAGGGCCGCGAAGAAATTCTCCGCGTCCACTCCAAAAAAGTTAAGCTCAGCGAAGGCGCTGATCTCTCAAAAATCGCCCGTGGGACCCCTGGCTTCTCCGGTGCAGAGCTGGCGAATCTCATCAACGAAGCCGCGCTGCTCGCAGCTCGACGGAATTTGAAGGGAATTGGCACATCGGAACTCGAAGAAGCGCGCGACAAAGTTCGCTGGGGACGCGAACGCCGCAGCCTGGCGCTTTCCGACAAGGAAAAACTCAACACCGCCTACCACGAAGCCGGTCATGCCATCTTGATCGAAATCTTGGAGAACACCGACCCGCTCCACAAAGTCACCATTATTCCGCGCGGCCCCTCGCTCGGCTCCACCATGTGGCTGCCAGAGCAGGACAAGTTTAATCATCGCAAGAACGAACTCTTGGATGATCTCGTCGTCGCCATGGGCGGTCGCGTGGCTGAAGAAATCCAGTTCGGCGACGTCACTAACGGCGCCATGGGTGACATCCGCCAGGCCACCAACATCGCCCGCAGCATGGTCTGCGCCTGGGGCATGAGCGAGAAGCTCGGCATGATCGAATACGGCGAACCCGAAGGTGCCGTGTTCCTGGCGCGCGACATCGCCCGCGGCCGCAACTACAGCGAAGCCACCGCCCAGCAGATTGACGAAGAAGTGAAACGCCTAATCGACGGAGCCTATGCCAAGGCTCGTGAAATCATTCTGGCCAACAAAGAGAAGCTCGATGTCATCGCCCTAGCCTTGATCGAGTTTGAGACCCTCGATGGATCCCATATCAAGGAGATCATGGAGCACGGCCGCCTCCTCAATCCCCCTCAATCCCCCAACCCCCCCACCCCGCCTCCGGTAGCCAAAGTTCAATCTGACCGCCCGCCGGTTAAAACCGATGAGGAACCAGAAGACGGACTGCCCGGTGGAGTCATCGGCGTGCCAGCGTGAGACAGTGGCCAGTGAATCAGTAGCCCAGTAAATCAGTGAGCAGCGAATCTGCTGACCCGCTAGGCCGTCTTCTGACTGCCAGACTGTTTCACTGATTCACCGACTCACTGGTTTACTGGTTCGGATAATTCCCCTTGCCTCTCGCGGCTGGCGCGCTAATATCGCCCATCAGTTCGTCAAAGCATGTTGCTTTGAGACCGGGTGAAATTCACTCAGGTTCTCCAAAATGCGCTTAACACAAGCACGCCCCGCGCCCCCCAGTTCTTGCTTCCAGTGGAATCTCCCGCTGGGGTGGCAGCATGCGGCTTTGACGACCCACCGGAATCTGCCTGCCCTGCTTGCCGACCCGACCGGTGGAAACTGCCCGCGCCAGCCCGATTGCACCGCGCAGGTTCCGCTCTCACCGAACAACAATGCCACGGGCAACCGTGGACGCCGCCGCCGCGGAGGGCGTGACCGCAATCGTCAGAGCAACAGCAACAATACCAGCAGCCCCGGCAGTTACTTCAAGCCACGTCAGCAACAATCCGGCTTTCAGAAGTTCCTTTCCGTCATCACCTTCGGCCTTCTAGGCAAATCCAAGCCCAAGACTTCCGGAAAAAGCGAATACACCGCCGAACCTCAGCGCACCCCGCGTGAGTCCGGCCCCATCGCTCGCGGTGATCGTGAAACTCGTGACTTTTCCCGTCGGGAAAATCGCGAGAGCAGGCCGCCCCGCCAGCAACCTCACTCATCTGAAGTGGCCGGTGATCGACTCTATGTCGGCAACCTGAGCTACGATGCGAGCGAAAGCGACCTCTTCGAACTCTTCAGCGGCTCCGGCAAAGTGAAGAACGCCGAAGTCGTCATGAACGCCCGCACCCAGCGCAGCAAGGGCTTCGCCTTCGTCACCATGATGAGCATCGACGAAGCAAAGAAAGCCGTCGCCGACCTCAACAACAAGGACTTCATGGGCCGCCCGCTTGTCGTCGGTGGCGCCAAGCCGCTGCCCGAAGGTGGACGCCGGGAAGATCGTGAAGTTCGCCCAAACCGCGAACACCAAACCCGCGATGAAGATACCATCAGACCGCCTGCGGAAGATTCAGAAGAAGAACAGCAAAACGTAACCGCCTGATTCGGAAACAAGATTTATTTGATCAACCGCCCCCAGCAAACACTGGCGGGCGGTTTTTTCTTGCCCGTAAGCAAAAAAATATGACAGCCGTTTAACAGCTCTTTGAAAAAATAATTTCGCGTGCCTTCGGATGTTTCGCGGGTGAATCTTCCGCATTAATTCATGAACCTCGAACCCCTCTACCTGGTCGGTCCCACCGCCGTGGGAAAGAGCGCCCTCGCCATCGAACTGGCGGAACGACTCGGCGGAGAGATTGTGAACGCCGACGCCTTCCAGCTTTATCAGGGCATGGACATCTGCACCGCCAAGCCGTCAGCAGCCGACAAAGCCCGGGTTCCCCACCATCTTTTCGGAGTCATCCCACTCGGGGAAATTTGCGATGCGCAACGTTATTCACAACTCGCCCAGCCCATTATTGCGGAAATTAAAACCCGCGGCTTGATTCCCATCATCACCGGCGGCAGCGGCCTCTACATAAAAAGTCTAACCCACGGACTGGCTCCACTCCCATCAGATTTAACACTGCGTAAAAAGCTAATTCATCTAACAGATAGTGAACGTATTAAATGGCTTATTCACAGAGACGAAAATGCTGTGGATAACGTCAACTTGAAGAATGACCGGCACGTCAGTCGCGCTCTGGAAATCTGCCTGCTCTCTGGTCGACCACAGTCCGAATTACGACGCACCTGGCGGGAAAACGCCCCAATCTACCGTGGAATCAGCCTCATCATGGATCGGGCCGAACTCAATGACCGAATTCACCAGCGCGTCCTCAACATGATCGACGCCGGCTTGGTGGAAGAGGTCCGTAATTTGCCCACCCTCTCCCCCACCGCAGAGAAAGCCATCGGAGTCCGCGAAATCCAAACTCACCTCCGCGGAGAGCAGACCTTGCAGGAAACCATCACTGCCATTCAGATCGCCACCCGACAATACGCGCGCCGTCAGGAGAAATGGTTCAAGCGAGAAACCGGACTAACGTCCGTCACCATTTCCAGCAGCGATTCGATTCCAGCCGTCCTCAAAGCCATCTCCGCCGCCCTGCCCGATCTGATGAATTCCAAATGAGTCATTGGACTTTCACTCTCTTTTCATCCTTCATCCTTCATCCTTCATCCCTCATCCTTTCTTCCATGCCCTCCGTCCACGTCAATCTCGCTGATCGCTCCTATGACATCGTCATTGGCCGCCAACTAATTTCGTCGATCGGCGACCGCGCCGCAGAACTGCTGAATTGCAGGCGCTGCGCGGTGGTGACCGACTCCCATGTGGCCCCGCTCTATGCCGAAGCCGTCCTCCGCAGCCTCACAGAAAACGGCATCGATCCCATCCTGATCAAGGTGCCGGCCGGCGAAACCAGCAAAAGCATGTCCGCCGTGGAAGATGTCTGCCGCCAGATGATCCTCGCCGGATTGGACCGCAAAGCCTTCCTCATCGCACTCGGCGGCGGCGTCATCGGCGACCTCGCGGGCTTCGCCGCCTCCATTTTTCTGCGCGGCATTCCCTTCATTCAAGTGCCCACCACCCTGCTCTCGCAAGTCGACAGCAGCGTCGGCGGCAAGACCGGTGTCAATACCCCCGAGGGCAAGAACCTTCTCGGCACCTTCTCTCAGCCCGCGCTGGTGATCGCCGACG
Organism: Verrucomicrobiota bacterium; assembly: GCA_021413535.1. GTDB lineage: Bacteria > Verrucomicrobiota > Verrucomicrobiia > Verrucomicrobiales > Verrucomicrobiaceae > VFKE01. Next base: position 7,604 of record JAIOQF010000004.1, on the reverse strand, counting down.
TCGCTACCTTGCATACTTTGCCGCAACGCGTCTATCAAGAAGGCTTCGCCGAAGTTATCAAGCACGCCGCCATTCGCGACGCCTCGATGTTCGAGGCCATCATCGACATCGCCGACGGCCAGGGCAGCCTCACCGAACTCGTGAAACGCAACGTCGAGATCAAAGCCCGCATCGTGGAGCAAGATGAACACGAAATCACTGGCGAACGCGCCCTGCTCAACTTCGGCCACACCATCGGCCACGCCATCGAAGCCAGCGCCGGCTACGGCGAACTGTTCCACGGCGAAGCCATTGCCCTCGGCATGATCGCCGCCGCCCGTCTATCTTCGGAACTGGCCGGACTCCCGCCCGCCGCCGTCTCCCAGTTGGAGGATCTCTTCAAGCGCATCGATCTCCCCACGCGGCTCCCAGAAAACATCAGCACCGAGATCATCCTCGATCACATGAAGCACGACAAGAAATTCAGCGAAGGCAAAATCCGCTTCATCCTCCTGCGCGCCCTCGGCGACGCCTTCGTCAGCCACGATGTGAGCACAGAACACATCACTGATGCCATCAAAGGTCTGCGATTTTAATTTTGTCTGATTCCGTGAATTCCGTCCAAGCTTCATGACCCGCACCGAAGCCTACCTCGCGCTCAATCTGCTGCCGAAGATCGGCCCCGTGCGCGTGCGTCGCCTTCTCGAAGTCTTTGAAACCCCAGAGCGCATCCTGACCGCAAAGGCCCGCGAACTTTCCAAGGTCAACGGCTTCGGCGAAGACCTCGCCAGCGCCATCGCCACCTGGGAAACCACCATCGATCTCACCCGCGAGCTGCGCCGCATCAAAGAGGAAAATCTCACCATCCTCACCCAGGAAGACGCGCTCTATCCGAAGCTCCTCAAGCAAATTCATGACCCGCCCATCGTGCTCTACGTTCGCGGCCAGCTCACGGAACGCGATCACCACGGCATCGCCATTGTCGGCTCCCGCCACACCACGCAATACGGATTGAACGTCACCAAGAAGCTCGCGTTTCAAATCGCCTACGCCGGCTACACCATCGTCAGCGGCCTGGCCCGAGGCATCGACACCGCCGCCCACGAAGGCGCGCTGGCCGGCAAAGGCCGCACCGTCGCCGTGATCGGCGCCGGCATCGGAAAACTTTACCCGCCGGAAAACGCCGCGCTGGCCGAACGCATCGCGGAGCACGGTGCAGTCGTCAGCGAATTCCCGGTGGACTATCCGCCGGACAAGCAGTCGTTTCCCCTGCGCAATCGCATCGTCAGCGGCTGGAGCTGCGGCGTCATTCTCACCGAAGCCCCCGCGCGCAGCGGCGCACTCATCACTGCGCAGCAGGCTGTCGAACAGGGCCGCGCCGTCTTCGCCGTGCCGGGTGGAATCGATCGTCCATCTTCGCACGGCTGCAACCGGCTCATCCAGCAGGGCGCCAAGCTCATCATGGATGGCGCGGATGTGCTTGATGACCTGATGTCTCTCTTCCCCACCCAGCCCAACGCCCCGAAAATGGAAGCGGCCAGACCTGGCGCCACTCTCACCGGTGACGAGGCCGCCGTCTACGCCGCCATCGGAACGGACGAGACGCATGTCAACGAGATCACCTCCAGCAGCGGCCTGCCCTCGTCCACGGTCAACGCCACGTTGATGAAGCTAGAGATGAAGCGCGTCATCAAGCCCCTGCCGGGGAAATATTACGTGCGGTTGATCTGAGCCCGTGCCTTGCGACGTTCGTTCAGCCAGGCAAGCCCGAGGCATACCGCGAGCAGGGCAACGAACGTGAACGCCACAGCAGGAAGTGACAACGTGCGCCCGATCCGTTGATCCAGCGGCACACCGCCCATCGGCAATGAGTAGATGATGACCAAATGGGCCACATAAACGAGCAAGGATTCCCGGCCCGCGAGCTGCAACCATCGTGGCGCCAGCCAGGCGGAGACACGCATCACCAGCCAGGCAATGATCAGCAGATAGCCCAGCCGCTCCATAAAGAAGGCGGGATGCTGATAAAGAAAGTGTTGCGGCGCGAAGACGTAGCCTGATAAAATAAAAGCTATCCCCAGCGGGACATAGAGGACCGCACGAGGTTCGCAACGCGACGCCAGAGCGCCAGCCGCCGCAAAGGCAAACCACGGAAACAACGGAAAGAGCGACCCCGCGTCATGATTAAGCCACGCATCCAGCGGCATGAAACCCGTATGCCATCCAGCGGCGCAGGGCGCCAAACCCACGACGATCAGTGCCATCAACAACAACACGGGATCAAACCATATCCGCTTCAGTTGTCCGATGAACATGATGATGACCAGACTTACCGCCAGACATTGCAGCACATCCGTTTGCAGGAGGATGCACCAGCTTTCGGCGGAGAAGTCCCCACTCATCCAGTGATCCCACGGCACATGCAGCAAGTAACCCACGAGCGCGATCAAGCCAAGACGCTGCAGCCTGCTACGAGTGACCACGGTTTTGCCATCGCGATGCAGCCGTCGAATGGCCAACCCCTGCACGTAACCCGCGATCCAGAAAAAGCCGGGCGCAATGAGGCCGTCGTAATACTTCAACTCATGAAGCCAGCGCGCGGAGTCGTAAGACTTGTCGAGAAAGGCATTGATGACATGCGTCTCAATCATGCCCACGACAGCAAGTCCGCGCAGGACGTCGATCCAAGCAAGGCGTCTCGTGGTCGATGACATGATGATGGTGTTACGAGCGATCAAGAATTAGTTCAACTTGATGCGCGCACTTTAAGGCGCATTATTTTTCTGTGTGCGAGTGAAGCGAGACGCATCGCCTGCTTACCCGCCCAATACCGACATCTCGGCCTTTGGCTGCGTGATTGTCGCCGCTGAACGCAATTCACTGTAGCGATCCTCCCTGCCCTGCCAGATCGCGCAGATGGATTGAGAGATATCATCATCGCTCATCTCGGAGCGGAGCAAGGCCCGGAGATCATGCCCCTTGGAAGCAAAAAGACAGGTATAAAAATGTCCATTGGCCGAAACTCGGGCGCGCGTGCAGCCACGGCAGAATGGCTGGGTCACCGACGCAATGATGCCTATTTCGCCTCCGTCCCGATGCCGGTAGCGGCGGGCGACCTCGCCTGCATAGTTCGGCGCGACCGGCTCGACGGGAAATTCATTCTGCAATACTGAAATAATTTCCCGGGCGGAAACCACATCGTCCATGCGCCAGCCATTACTGTTCCCCACGTCCATGTATTCGATGAAGCGCAGAATATACTGCGGACCGCGGAATCGACGCGCCATGGAAATGATCTGATCCTCGTTCACACCGCGCTTCACAACCATATTGATCTTGACCGGAGCAAACCCGGCTTCGACAGCGGCATCAATCCCAGCCAGCACCCGATTCACCGGAAAATCCACATCGTTCATCGCTCGAAAAATTCCGTCGTCCAGAGCATCAAGGCTGACCGTAAGTCGTCGCAACCCGGCCTCATGCAACGGCTTCGCGAGCTGCACCAAGGCTGAGCCGTTGGTCGTCAGCGCGATATCGCGCAATCCTTCAATAGAAGACAACTGCCCGATCAACACCGGTAGATCACGCCGCAGCAAGGGCTCGCCACCAGTGAGCCGCACCTTCTCCACACCGAGTCCCACGAAGATACGCGACAGCCGCGTCAGTTCTTCAAAGCTGAGGATTTCGCTCTTCGGCAGAAACGCATGATCGGGCCCAAAAACTTCCCGCGGCATGCAATAGCTGCAACGGAAGTTGCAGCGATCCGTCACGGACAGCCGCAGATCCCGCATCGGCCGACTCAATCGGTCGAGCGGTTTGAGTGCTGAAGATTCAGACAAATCCATGGCACATCAATTACCGCCATTGAGGCCGGCATGCAAAGTTCTTCTGGGTCGACCCTGGAAGAATGGCGACCGCAATCCCCGCCCGTCATTCCACAGAGAGTGCATCAGGGTTGAACTTCCCATCTGGAGAGAATATGCGATCCTGCACTTCATATCCTTTGGCACCTGTTTCATGAATCGTCCTTCACAAACTCGCAGCGAGCGCCGCTCCGCCGTCATCAAGGCGCTGGCTCACCCCTCGCGCCTGGCCATTGCCGAATCATTACAGGGGGGAGAGCGCTGCGTGCAGGATCTGACCAGACTGGTGGGGGCGGACATGTCCACGGTATCGAAGCATCTCACCGTCATGCGCAGTGCAGGATTACTCGACATGGAGAAGCGGGGCTTGAAGGTTTATTATTCGCTGCGGTGTCCCTGCCTGCTGAGTTTCTTTGAGTGCGTGGATTCTTTGGTGCCCGGCAATCCCAAAGCGTCGTCTGGGAAGTTCAACCGCACAAAGTTATGACGACTGCCTTGATACTCCTCGCCATCATGCTGGTGATCGTGGGCGGCTGGTATGTTTTTGAGTCCCGGTGGGATCGCCAGCTGTTCGCAGCCAGCCCAGGTTGTCTGTTTGAAAACATACAGCCCCGCAAAGCAAAGGTGCTGCTGGATTCCATTCCAGGCATCCAGGTTCTCGATGTCCGATCAGAGCGGGAATTCGCAGGCGGCTCGCTCCCCCGAGCGGTGAACATCTCGCTGAGCGATCCGGCATTCCGGAAACGCATCGAAAAGCTGGATGCGAAAAAACCGGTGCTGGTTTACTGCGCAGGCGGCTTTCGCAGCTGGAAAGCGGTGCCAATTCTTCGCGAAATGGGCTTTGTTTCCATCCATCACCTGCACCGAGGCTTCATGTCATGGAATCGGGCAGGACTTCCGGCAGCTTCCACGAGTCCAAGTAATCCAGTTTAACGATCGGTAATTCGCAAAAAATGCGTGCACACAACCCTTTACTTGGCAATTTCGCCAAGTAGTCTGATTGCGCCATGAAAACGATTCAGGTCTATGACCCACCCATGTGTTGCTCCACCGGCATCTGCGGCACCGACATCGATCCCGATCTCGTCAACTTCGCTGCCATGCTCTCGCAACTCGGCTCGCATGGGGTCAGGATCGAACGCTACAATCTAGCTCAGCAACCAATGGCGTTTGTGCAAAACTCAGCCGTCAAAGCCTTGCTCGACAAGGAGGGTGCCGCTGTGCTGCCGCTGATTTTTTGGGATGGAGAAGTGCATCTCATAGGCGGCTATCCGTCAATCTAAGAACGCCCGGACTTCTTTGTCGCTGCGCTCGAAAAATCCGTGGAGTCGGCATCATGAAACTGCCACTCTATCAACCCGATGCCGCCAACTCGACACGTTTCCTTTTTTTTACCGGCAAAGGCGGCGTGGGCAAGACCTCACTCTCCTGCGCAACGGCCCTGAAGCTGGTCGAGGCAGGCAAACGTGTGCTGCTGGTCAGCACCGATCCGGCCTCGAACTTGGATGAAGTGCTGGAGACGAAACTGACGAACGCGCCCACTCCCATCGCGGGCGCTCCGGGGCTCGACGCCATGAACATCAACCCGGTCGAGGCTGCTGCCGCCTATCGCGAACGTTTGATCGGACCCATGCGCGGCCTGCTGCCGGAGGCAGCGCTGCGCAGCATGGAGGAGCAGCTTTCCGGATCATGCACGGTGGAGATCGCGGCTTTCGATGAGTTCTCCGGATTGATCGGAAATCCGCAGGCGGTGAAGAAATATGACCATGTCATCTTCGACACCGCGCCGACTGGCCACACCTTGCGTCTGATGAGCCTGGCAAAAGCCTGGGATCAATTTCTCGACCCCCCCCCCACTTCCAAAGAACTGCGCGCGATCGGCGTGGGCAACCAATGCCTGGTCGTCAACGGCACATTTGAAACCAAGTGCCCGGAAGATGTGACCGCGCAAGCCATGCAACAGCGTGGATTGTCTGCTTTGACTGCAGCAAGTGAGTTCATCGACAGTATGCCGAGCTTTCTTGTGCCACTACGGCCCATCAACATTCTCGGCATCGGCGGACTGCGCGTGTTACTGGATGGCGACGGGAACAACGCCTGCGTCACCAAGAAGCACGACGATTGGACTCCGCCCGAGATGGAGAGCTTGGAAGACCTTGTCACTGCCATCGAGAAGCAGGGCCATGGCGTCATCATGACCATGGGCAAAGGCGGAGTGGGCAAGACCACGGTCGCTGCCGCGATCGCAGTGATGTTAGCTCGGCGCGGGCATTCGGTGCATCTCAGCACCACGGACCCCGCCGCTCATGTGGCGCAGACATTGGCAGGCCAGGTGGATCGGCTCACCCTCAGCAAGATCGATCCCGCCCTAGAGACCGCTGCTTATCAAGATGAAGTCATGCGGGCTCAAGGTGCCGGAATGGATCAGGCTGGCCGTGCCCTGCTGGAGGAGGATCTGCGCTCGCCTTGCACTGAGGAGATCGCCGTATTTCGCGCCTTTGCCCGCGAAGTGGGGCAAGGCACAAACCGCTTTGTGGTGCTCGACACCGCGCCCACCGGTCACACCTTGCTCCTGCTGGACGCCAGCGAAGCTTACCAGCGCGAACTGGAGCGTCAGGCGCGAAGCACCCAGCCCGAGGAAGTGCTGCGACTGCTTGAACGATTACGCGATCCGGCGTTCACCCGCATTCTGCTCGTCACGCTGCCCGAAGCCACGCCCGTGCATGAGGCGGCCATGCTTCAGGAGGACCTGCGCCGCGCTCGCATCGAGCCCTTTGCCTGGGTCATCAATCAAAGCCTGCTCCACAGCGGCTCCTGCGATCCGCTATTGCAATGTCGCGAAGAGTCCGAGCACCGCTACCTGCGTGAGGTCGTGGAGAAGCACGCCACCCGAACCGCCTGGCTATCTTGGCAACCGGAGGAGCCCATTGGCCCGTATGCCTTGACGCGTCTGGTATCATCCAACCGCCAATTCGCACTGTCATGAAATTAATATGCGCACCGTGCAGCGCCTGACCAAATTTTCCCGGCAACCATAACATCTCATGACCTACCTCTACGAAACCATCCCCGCCCAAGAAGGCGACGAAACAAATCGTTACGAGATCAAGCAAAGCATAAATGACGTTGCGCTGACGGAACATCCTGAAACCGGTGAACCCATTCGCCGTGTCATCCTTGGTGGATGGGGTGTCATGACCAGCAAATCGAGCGATGACCGTTCATCGCAAGGCGGCTGCGGCTGCGGGCCCAGCGGTTGCTGTTAATCCTGCACTTTCAGGAAATGGGTCCGAACCAAGAAGGCATTTCGATCATTGTCAAAAGCCACTTGAGACCACCACTCATCCAATTATCCAATCGACTTTATGCCTCGATCATGTCCCGGTGCGTCGGGGTCGGCTTGCCGGGCCGGAAATGCTCCAGATGATCGAGCTTCATATCCAACCCTGCGTGGGCAGCCTGAACTTCGGCAATCCCCTCTCTCACCCATGCCGCTAATAAATTAGGATCGGCCTCGGCACGAAGATTGAGAATGATCTGCGCAGCCTCCACCGGCTCATCGAGCTGGATGCAAAGTTCCGGCCGAAAGTCGTTCCGCACAAGATTGATCACGGCGACTTCGCCACTGATGGCATTGTCAGGACTGAGCGTCATCTTCAGATGCGCAATCTCCGCATTCTGGGCGGCCAGCCGTTTCTGCAACACCTGCGCCAGTGCGGCGAGCAATTCCTGAGCATCAAATTCATCCTGCGAGGTCACATT
>JAIOQF010000010.1 GCA_021413535.1 Verrucomicrobiota bacterium | reverse complement strand
CTCATGAACATTCTCATCACCCTGCTCACCGTCTTCGAAGTGATTGTGTGCCTGCTGCTCTCGCTGCTGGTGCTCATGCAGCGTCCTCGCCAGGAAGGACTGGGAGCAGCTTTTGGCTCCGGTGTGACCGATCAGATGTTCGGTGCCCAGACCACTAACGTGCTTCAGAAGGCAACCGTGTATCTAGGCGTCGCGCTCTTCGGTCTTACCTTCCTGCTCGCCATTCTTGTTTCACGCCAGGATGATCACACCACGGGCAAGGCCACTTTTGTGGAACCCACCGACAAAGTGGTAACTCCGGTCGCCGGTAAGGACGGCCCTGGCATGTCCGAGGAAGCGCTTCGCAAGTTGATCGATGAGCAAGTAAGCAAGAAAACAGGGGACGAGAAGGCACCCACGCCCCCCGCTGAATCCGCTGCTGACAAGCCAGTCACACCCGCGCCGATTCCCGCGCCGACGACTTCGACCACGCCTCCGGCTGCACCCGTCCCGGAAGCTCCGGCACCTGTGAAATAATTCGCAGGCTCGGTTCACCTCGCTTTAACTCCGAGGATGCGTATCGGGTTCCGCATCCTTATTTCTTTGGCCGCAGCGTTCTTGCTGGCGGCTTGCGCGCCGCCTTCGGATCGGGCTGACTTGGTTTTCATCAACAGCGCCGAAGTCGAGACGCTCGACCCCGCCATGATCACTGATCAAGTGAGCATGCGCTTGGGCGAATCTTTGTTTGAAGGACTCTGCCGGCTTAATGCCCAAGGCAAAGCGGAACCTGGAATGGCCGAGCGCTGGGAGGCATCGGCGGACAAAAAGCGTTACACATTTTTTCTCCGCAAAGACGTCAGGTGGAGCAATGGCGATCCCGTCACCGCGCAGGATTTTGTGAAATCATGGGAGCGAGTGCTGAATCCAGGCACCGGCGCCGATTACGCGCCGCAACTCTTTCCGCTGGTAAACGCGAGAGCCTATAACGAAGGAAAAATTAAAGACTTCGCGCAGGTCGGGGTGCGCGCAGTGGATGATCGCACATTGGAAACCACGCTGGAGAATCCGATTCCATATTGGATCGATCTCTGCGCCTTTCAGACGCTTTCTCCGGTGCATCTGCCCACCTTGGAAAAGCACGGCAGCGCATGGATGAAACCGGTCCGGTTGGTGGGCAACGGGCCCTTCCTGCTGGAAAGCTGGCTGCTGGATGATCACATCCGCCTGAAAAAAAATCCCGGTTACTGGGACGCGGCGAACACCAAATTAAACACCGTGGACGTGATGCCCATCGCGGATGCGAACACGGCTTTGAATTACTTCATGACCGGGCAGGCTGATCTCGTGATGGACAAGGGCATGGTGCCCGTGTCGCTGGTCGACAAGCTCAGACAGCAGACTTGGTTTCGCACCGGACCGTTTCTTGGAACCTGGTTCATTCGTTTCAATGTCACCAAAGCGCCCTTCACCGACCCGCTGGTGCGCCGTGCCTTCGCGCTTGCGGTGGATCGCAAGCGCATCGTGGAAAAGATCACGCGGCTCGGCGAGCAGCCTGCGACCAGCCTCACCCCGCCTGGTGCCGGACAGAATTACCAGCCGCCGCCGGGACCGGAGTTTAATCCGAAGCTGGCCCAGGAACTTCTCGCACAGGCAGGATTTCCCGGCGGACGCGGACTGCCGCGCATGGAGTATTTGTATCTGCCGCTCGGCGTGGAAAAAAACATCGCCGTTGAACTTCAGTCCATGTGGAAAGAAAATCTCGGCGTGGAAGTTAGCCTCACGAAGCAGGAGCAGAAGATATGGCTGTCATCGATGCGCGAGCTCAGCTATCAAATCTGCCGCTCCAGCTGGGTTGGCGACTACAATGACCCCAACACATTTTTGGAATGTTTTACCATCGGTAACGGCAACAACCGCACCAGCTGGGAGAGCAAGCGCTATGACGAACTCATCGCCGCTGCTGCGAGCGAAGCTGATATTGCCAAACGTCACGCGATCTTCAGCGAAGCCGAGAAGTTGCTCATTACCGAAGGGGCTCCGATTATTCCAGTGTATCACTACGTCGGCGTTCAGTTCCGCCGCGATGGATTGAAAGGCGTGGAGAACAATCTGATCGACGATCATCCGTTCCGGGCGATGTATTGGAAGAAGTAGCCGAGCGACTGATGGGATATTCAGGCGGGATCAATGTGCTCAGCCCTAGTCTTGATCGTCATTCATGATTGCTTGAGCATGTAACGTCCGGTTTTTTTACCGCCAACTTTTTCGACCAGTTTCGCCGTCATCAGTGGCCGCAGTAAATCCATCGATCCCTGTCGGGAAACGTCCAGCGTTTTCCAGATGTCCGCCGGGGACATGCTGCCGTGATCACGCAGCAGCTTCAACAGTCGCTCTTGCCTCGGACGCAGCACGAGCTTCTCCGACGACTTCACACTGAAAGCCTGAACCCGCAGCCAGGCTTTTTCCAGTGTCAGCCGCAAACCCTCGGCGCAGTATTCCAGCCACCCGGTGAGGTCTTCGCCCGCGACGCGCACCGCATCCAACGCGGCGTAGTAGCCGGGACGATTTTCCCAGTAATATTCATCCACTGAGAAAATGTGATGGCTGTCAAAACCGCGCCGATACAGTTCCCAGAGCGCCAGTGCCCGGCCCGTGCGTCCGTTACCATCGGCAAAGGGGTGAATGTGCTCAAACCGATAGTGCAAAATGGCGGAACTGAGCACAGGGGAAACGTCTCGCGATTTCTTGTTCCACCAATCCAGCAGTTCAAACATCAGCCCCGAGACATCGACAGCCGCAGGCGGGAAGTGCTTTCCCACGCGCACCTGGATCATGCGGTAGCTGCCTGCCGTGCCCTGATCTATCACGCTGTCCGCGAGGATGCGATGCAGCGCAAAGAGGTCTTCATGCCGGATTGTTTTCTTCATAGCGTGCTTCTCCATATAGCGAAGCCCCGCGAAGTAGTTCAGCACCTCGCGATTCGACCGGCCATCGGAAGCCACGAGTTCACGTCCTTCCTCCAGCGCTCGCACCTGTTCCAGTGTCAGCGGATTGCCTTCGATGGCCGTGGAAGCATGAACGTTGCGGGTGCGGGTGTCCTTTTGCAGTGCTGGGATCCACGACAATTCCACGGACGCGCCCTGAATCCGCTCGCGCAACGCCGCGATCATCTCCACCAACGAAAGCAGGCGCGAGCTGATTGAGAATTGGGGTTCGTAGGCCATCGGGATAAGTCAAGCA
>JAIOQF010000336.1 GCA_021413535.1 Verrucomicrobiota bacterium | reverse complement strand
GAACCAGCGCTGGCTCGAAGTTTTTCAGTTGGGGCAAACTGAACTCATCAGTCGTTCCAAGTATGAAGTTTTTCCATCGCTGCATCCTGGCTGGCGGAACGTTTATGAACGGGCGCTGGCCGGCCAGGTCGTGCGCAGCGATCGGGACACGGTCGATCATGCCGGTCAACCGGTGCTCTATCGCTGGGAGGTGCGTCCGTGGCGTCATGCGGATACCAGCGTCGGTGGGGTGATGATCACCTGTCTCTGCATTGCTGGCATGCGGTCTCGTGATGCATCGGATGGCGCGCCTCCAGCGACAGCGGCGTCGGTTTCTTCCGAGTCACTTGATGGTTTGTGGTCGCTGCCGATTCCAGTGCTGGCCTTGGATTCTGGTGGACGGGTCTGCCGCGCGGGAACTGTGGCCACGGAACTGTTTCTCGCAGCCGGATTGCGTGAAGGAGAAACACAGTTCTGGCAATTGTTCGCCGGGCTTTCCGCGGGACGTGAACTACGTGCGCCGACGATGAATGCACTGCAGTCTGTTTTTTCCGGTGCTCAGACCAGTGTAATGATAGAGCTACCACTGGCTGCTGGTCTCGGTTCCGATCTGCCTCCAGCGCACTGGCAATTGACGAAAATTGCAGCCGGCACTGCGGGGTTGACTCAAGACTGCGTGCTCGCGATCGGACTGGATGTTCCGATCAGACAGTTGCCCGATCCTGCGGGCAGAGAGAAAGTCGGCGCCGATACACTGGGGAAACTTCAGTCTGCCTTGAAGGAAGCCGAAGATGCCGTGGAAGTTTCCCGAGTGCGGGAGTTGCGACTGCGCTCCGTGCTTGATTCCATTCCCTGCGGTCTGCTCCTGCTGGATGAACGCGGACGCGTCGTCTTTCACAATGAGCGGGCCGATGTGCATTTCGGGCCGCCCGCCGTGGAAGGTCAACCGATGGAAGCCTGGCTGGAGCAGAGCTGCCGGGATGAGCAGCACAAGACGGAAGTGGTCCGGCAGTGGCGTGAAAGTGTCTGGCGCAAACAACTCACGCGCACGGTTTCCCTGATCGCTGATGATGGACTGCTGCGTGATGTGGAACTGCGTCCGGCTTCGCTGCCCGGCAGCGGCATGTTGGTCATGGTGCACGATGTCACCAGTGATCGGCGCTCAGAGGAGCTGCTGCGGGCCACCGAGGCGAAATTCCGCACCATCGTGCACGAGAATCCGCTGCCCATTGTGCTGACGGATCGGAGCGGACTGGTCTTCGAGGCCAACGCCGCCGCAGAGGTCATGCTCGGCCGCACGCGCGCGGAGCTGCGCCGCATGCCGCTGGAAGAATGGTTTACGCCGGACAGTCATAACGCACGCGGAGCTGCTCTGCGTGATCTCGCGCAACGGGGAGACTTCTCCGCCAATGTCTCAGTCGAACTGCGCCATCGCGATGGTGCAGTCCTGCCAGCCAGCATGAGAATCGCCTCGGTGCCGGATGCTCAAGGGCTCTCCGCTGCAACTGTGCACTTTTTCCGCCCCGTGGAAAAATCCGAAGCCGGCGCCAGCATCTTCACTCCGCTGGATGACGCGCCTGCAGAACCACCGCCAGTGCCGGTGGTGCCGCCGGGGAAACTGCTGCTCTCGACTGATTCCCATGGTCGCGTGGTGCAGTGGAGCGAGGCTGCTGCACAATGTTTCGGTCTGACGCATGACGAAGCGATGGGGCGTGGGCTGCACACATTCTTCCGTCCATCAGATGCATCGGGCTTCTACGCGGGACTGGCGCCGCTCAATGAAGGCGGAGAGTCGCAACCGGTGGAGTGGAACTTTTTTCATCCAGAACATGGCCGCATGAGGGCAAAATTTGTCCTCATCCCGCAGGAGCCGGGCACGCTTTCAGTGGCTTTGATGTCGGAAAATACCAGCCCGGTCGAGCGCAAAAACATCACCATCCGAATCGCACCCAAGCCCATGACGGGTTCTCCGGTGTCACTCCAGTCCGCACCGGCCTCCGTCGAGCGCGAGCGCATGTTGCTGGGCGAAACACATCACCGGGTGAAGAATCATCTTCAAATCATCACTTCGATGCTGAATCTCCAGCTCAGCACGCTGAATCACGATGATGCCAGAGAAGCGCTGCGCTCCAGTCAGAACCGGGTGCGTTCCATCGCCGCGTTGCATCAGCATTTGTATGCACTTGCGATGGGTGAGGCTGGTGGATTCGCTGAGTTCGCTTCGGGCTTGATCGCTCATTTGCGCGATTGTTATGAAGTGGGACAGGATCGCGTCAGAGTGGAACTCTTCAGTCCGCAGCAGACAGTTCCCGAAGAGTGGCTTATGCCGCTCGCGCTCTCATTAAACGAGATGGTCTCCAATGCCTTCAAGCACGCCTACACCGGCGGTCGGGGCGGACTCTTGAAAATTGAACTGCTGATTGATAATGGCAATGGCGATCTCACGGTGCAAGACGATGGAGTCGGATTGCCCGCGGACTTCGATGACCACCGCAGTGGCGGACTCGGCTTGAAAATCATGCGCGTCTTCGCCGGTCAACTCGGCGGTGACGTGCGCGTGACGAGCGATCCGGGCCGTGGCGCATCGTTCCATCTGCATTTTCCCTTGGTGCCGGTGGAGGGTTGAATCGGGGATTAAATATCGTCTCCAAGGGTGTCAGTGCTCCCAGGGGTGCAGGAGTATTTTAATTCCTACTTGATCTATGTAGATTCATTCACTATATATCATCATGCATCTCACCAAGAAGGGCGAATACGCGCTCCGGACCCTGATCCGCCTGGGTCTGGCGCTACGTTCCGGGCGTGATGTGGTCTCGGTGTCCGAGCTGGCTGACGGTGAACATCTGCCCTTCAAGTTCATCGAAAACATCCTGCAAGAGCTGCGTCAGGCTGGATACGTCGAAAGCAAGCGCGGCAAGGATGGTGGCCTGCGTTTGGCGAAGCCGATGAAGGAAATTACCATTGGTGAGCTGGTGCGCCTCATTGACGGAAGGCTCGCGCCCATCGGTTGCGCCAGTGAAACGGACTACGAGAAATGCACTTGCCCGGACGAATTGCACTGTGGCCTGCGGATGCTGATGATCGACGTGCGTAACGCTATAGCCCAGATTCTGGATCGTTATACGCTGGATGATGTCGTCAGCGTGACGCTGGGAAAATTCCAGCGTGACGGTGTCGCGCCGCCTTTCGCCTTGGTGCCGAAGAAAAAATCGACGCGCAAGGCTGCATCCAAGATCACACGTCCGCAGCGCGTGCGACATGCGGATCCATTGGATGGATTCTTCGCCGTGCTTGGCCAGGCGCGCGCTGCACGCGTCTCTTAAATCTCAAATCGTGAAATGAAAAAAGGCCTTCTCATCACCTGCATCACCCTGGCTTCCATGCTGCTGGTGCGGGGGAATGATGCGACGGTTGGAGCGGCAATCGGATATGATAAAATCTGGAGCCTAGCCTCGCTCTACCATGATAAAGACAATTCAGTAATCCAGGATTTCTCGCTGACAGGTGAAATTTTCAGCCAGTGGGCCAGTGGTAGCTCCAACCAAGGTTCGTTCGGAAGCGCTGATGTGCCTTCCGCCAGTAGATGGGGTGAGATTGACACGCCCGTGTTTCGCATCGGGTTCAGCGCTCAGATGTTTCGCCTGCTCAAGCTTAATGCCATAATCGACGTGAATCCGAACTGGGATCCATTTTACAAAGATCTCTACGAAGTGAATCTCACTTACGCGCCCGGTGAGTCTTTCAATCTCGGCATCGGAAAACAAAAGGGCCGATACTTCTCGCAAGAATACAGCATCCGAACTCGTGAGCTGCTGGAGTTCAATCAAAGCCTGCTGGTGAACACTCTTGTCCCACGTGGACTCACTGGAATCTGGATCAATGGTAAAGTGCAGCACTGGACTTATGCGCTTGCCGCATATGCCGGTGATTACGAAAAGGAGTTTACGAATTTTAACGCGGGTGCAGTGATCCAGGCCAGCATCGGTTATGATTTCGCTGCTGCATTCGGTGCGGACAAAGCGCTGCTGCGCCTCGACTATCAGGGGAGCAACAGCGGTCAGAACGGATTCGGTCCTGGCAAATTCGATAACGCGCTATCAATAAATACGATTTATCAAAAGGGCCGCTTCGGATTCTACACCGATCTTCTCGGTGGCACCGGTCGTGGAATGCAGGGCGATGTCTGGGGCGCGATCATCACGCCGAGCTGGTTTATCGTGGAGCAGAAGCTGCAGGTCATCTTCCGCTATCAATATGCGCATGGCGACAATGACGGCCTCAAGCTTCAGACCCGATACGAATCCTATGCTCCGGGAATTCAAGACACCAAGGGAATCGGCAGCGAATACAATGCTGCTTACGTCGGCCTGAACTGGTATCTTTACGGAAACAAACTCAAAGTCATGACCGGCCTCGAATACAGCGACATGTCTGGCGGGCCGAAAAACTTCTCCGGCTGGACGAGCTTCTCCGGTCTGCGCGTCGCCTTTTGAACTTACACGACACGAATAAAATCATGAACCGCCGCACCTTTCTTTCCATCAGCGCATTGGGTCTTGCTGGCCTGCCATCATGCAGGCCAGCACGGGATCCGGGCGTCATCCGTCTTGGGCATTTCCCTAACATCACTCATGCACAGGGATTGGTGGCCCATCAGCTTTCGCGTCGCGGCGAGGGCTGGTTTGAGCAGCGTCTCGGCGTCAAGGTGGAGTGGTTCGTTTACAATGCCGGCCCTTCCGCTACCGAGGCGATTTTCGCCGGATCGCTTGATGCGGCCTACATCGGGCCGGGTCCGGTGCTGAATGCCTATGCGAAATCCGGGGGCGGCGAGATGCGGGTGCTGGCCGGCGCCGCAAATGGAGGCAGCGCGCTGCTGGTGCGCGCGGATTCGGGTATCAGCAGGCCGGAAGATTTTCGCGGAAAAAAAATCGCCACGCCGCAGTTGGGAAACACGCAGGACATTCAGCTGCGCGCCTGGCTTGCGGAGCAGGGCTTGAAAGTCACGCTTACCGGCGGCGACGCCTTCGTGGTGCCAACGGAGAATTCGAGCCAGCTGGCTCTGTTGCAGAAGAAGGAACTCGACGCCGTTTGGACTGCGGAACCCTGGGCAGCCTTGCTGGAGATTGAGGCGGGCGCGAAAATTTTTTATCAGGACCCGGACGCGACTGTTACCTTGCTAGCGGCCAGTGCGGAGCTGGTGAAAACCAGCCCCGATCTCGCGAAGAAGCTGGTCGCGGCCCATCGGGAGCTGACGGAGTGGATCCAACAACATCCCGTGGAGGCGAAGGCGCTCATCAAGGCCGAGCTGGCTGCGGAAATGAAGTCTGCGCCCAAGGATGCGCTGATCGACAAGTCGTTTGCCCGCGTCATTGTCACTGATGCGATTTCCCGGGAATCACTGGAGCGAATGGTTGCAAGCGCCAAGAAGGCAGGCTTCTTGAAAGCAATCCCCGACCTGAACAGCCTTCTGCCGTCCCTCTGAATTTTTTATGAGCATCAGTGATGAACTCGAAAACATAGTGCCCGCCAAGCTGGTGGTGGAGGATGTCTCTAAGTCGTTCGCGGGCCGCGGCCGCCGCGTGCAGGCGTTGGACAACATCAGGCTCGAAGTAGGCGAGGGCGAGTTCGTCTGCCTCGTCGGCCCCAGCGGCTGCGGCAAGAGCACGCTGCTCAATTTGATCGCCGGCCTCGACTATCCTGATTCCGGTCGGGTGCTGGCCGATGGCAGACCGGTCGTAGGTCCAGGGCGTGATCGCATGGTGATGTTTCAGGAACATGCCCTGTTTCCCTGGCTGGACGTGGTGGGAAACGTGATGTTCGGCTTGAAGCTAAAGCCCGGTCTCACACGCAAGGATCGCCGCGAAGTGGCGCGCTATTATCTCAAGCTCGTCGGTCTGGAGAAGTTTATGGATTCCAATGTCCACGAGCTTTCCGGCGGCATGAAGCAGCGCGTGGCCCTGGCCCGCGCCCTTGCGCCCAATCCGCGCGTGCTGCTGATGGACGAGCCCTTTGCCGCGCTGGATGCGATGACGCGCGAGCAGTTCTACGTTGATATGCAGAAAATTTGGGCCGCGCGCCGTAAGACGATCATCCTGGTGACGCACAACGTGCGCGAGGCCGTCTGCCTGGGCGACCGCGTGCTGATCTTCAGCGCGCACCCCGGACGCATCCGTGAGGAGTTCAAAATCACGCTGCCGCGTCCGCGAGACTTTAGCAGTCTGGAGCTCGCCGCGCTGGCCGGTGACATCACCCGCGCGCTCAAATCCCACACCACTGCGGAGGCCGCCGCATGAAACGTTTCCGTCATGCCCTGATCTTTTTCGCCTCGCTGGTCGTGCTTTGGCAGATCATTTGCTGGGTGCGCAATTCTCCCGTGCTGTTGCCGGGCCCGCTGGTCGTGGCCCGCTACCTCGGGGAAGCCATCATGGACGGCACGCTGGGGGTGGCAACCTGGATCACTGCCAAGCGTCTGCTGATTGGCTATGGCATCGGTTGTGTCATCGGACTCCCACTGGGACTCATGACGGCCCGCAGCAAATTCTTGGGCGACACCGTGGGCCTGCTGGCGCTCGGCTTGCAGACCCTGCCCAGCGTCTGCTGGGTGCCGCTGGCGCTGCTCTGGTTCGGTCAGAGCGAAGGCGCGATGCTTTTCGTTGTCGTCATGGGAACCTTGTGGAGCGTTCTCATTGCTGTGGACAACGGCGTGCGCAATCTCCCGCCGATCTACGTCCGCGCCGCACACACCATGGGATCGAGCGGCGCGCATACGCTGCTCAAGGTTGTTCTTCCTGCCTCGCTCCCGTTCGTCGTCAGCGGCATGAAGCAGGGCTGGGCATTCGCCTGGCGCTCGCTCATGGCTGCGGAAATCTATGTCACCATTCTGACCGGCTACGGCCTGGGACATCTCCTGCACTTTGGCCGTGAGCTGAATGCGATGGAGCAGGTCATCGGTGTGATGTTTGTCATCATCGGCATCGGACTTCTGGCGGACAAGATTCTCTTTTCACCTTGGGAGCATTTCATGCATCGTCGCTGGGGCACGGCGCGGGAGTGAAGCTGGGATCATTATTTTATGCGTGGTGCTGGAGGAAGTGCTTGCCCATGAATCATGTTTCAGCGAAATAAGGTCATGTCAGCCGCGAAGACCACTGTGAACCGCTTCGAAACCGAGGCTCTGCTCAACCAGTTTACCTTGGGGATCGTCATGGGCGGAGGCGCGGGTTCGCGTCTCTTTCCGTTGACCAAGGATCGGGCCAAGCCTGCCGTGCCGCTCGCCGGCAAATACCGCCTGGTGGACATCCCCATCAGCAACTGCATCAACAGCGGCGTGCGCCAGGTCTATGTGCTCACGCAATACAACAGCACTTCGCTCAATCGCCACATCAGCCGCGCGTACAAGTTCGACCTCTTCAGCCACGGCTTTGTGGAAATCCTCGCGGCGCAGCAGACCTCCGGCGACTTGAACTGGTATCAGGGCACCGCCGATGCCGTGCGGCAGAACTTGCGCACCTTCACGCAGGGGAAATCCAAATATTTTCTCATCCTCAGCGGTGATCAACTTTACCGCATGGACTTCCGCAAGGTGCTGGGAAGACATATCGAAAGCGGCGCCGACATCACCCTGGCCACCATTCCGGTGGATGGCGAGCGTGCCCAGAGTTTCGGCATCATGCAGACCGATGCCAGCGGACGCATCCGTAACTTTGT
Organism: Verrucomicrobiota bacterium; assembly: GCA_021413535.1. Lineage (GTDB taxonomy): Bacteria > Verrucomicrobiota > Verrucomicrobiia > Verrucomicrobiales > Verrucomicrobiaceae > VFKE01. The sequence goes on along the minus strand of JAIOQF010000336.1, from coordinate 13,390 downwards.
CGAGAAACCAAAAGAGCCCAGCGTTCTCAAGGCGCTGGCTATGCCCACAGAGACCGTGAAGGCGCTTGGCCTCTCGGAAACCGAGCCCAGCTACGAAGCCAGCATGGGCATTTATGTTTTTAACCGCGATGTCCTGATCGAAGCGCTCGATAATGAACTGGCTGATTTTGGGCGGGACATCATTCCCGCTGCGATCAAGAATTACAAAGTTCAGAGTTATCCCTTTCAGGGCTACTGGGAAGACATCGGAACCATCAGCAGTTTCTTCGAGGCCAATCTCGATCTTTGTTCCGTGGTGCCGGAGTTCGACTTTTTCGATTCTCAGGCGCCGATCTACACGCACGCGCGGTTTCTACCGGCCACGAAAATCAACGGCGGCAGCATCCATCATGCGCTGCTTTCCGACGGCTGCATTTTGACTGAGGCGGAAATTGAGATGAGCATTCTCGGCATCCGCACCGTGGTGGAATATAAGACTACGCTCCGGCAGTGCATCGTCATGGGCGCGGACTATTATGCCGGCGCGGCAAATTTCCCGACGAATCGTCCGCCACCTGGCATCGGAAAGAACTGCAAGATCGAGCGCGCCATCATTGATAAGAATGTCCACATCGGCGACGGCGTGGTCATCACCCCCAAGGGCAAGGACTTGAACCTCGACGGTCCTGATGGCCTCTACTTCATCCGCGACGGCATCGTCGTGATTCCGAAGGACGCGGTCATTCCTGCGGGAATGTGGATTTAGATTCAGTTCAACTTTTGCAATTCACGCGGCAGGAACTTTCCGTTCTTGCGGATGAGCTTGTCGTCGAACCATATTTCGCCGCCGCCATAGTCGGGGCGCTGGATGCTGACGAGATCCCAGTGGACCTGGCTGCGGTTGCCGTTGTCGGTGATGCCTTCATAAGCCTGGCCCGGGGTGAAGTGGAAGGAGCCGCCGATTTTTTCGTCGAACAGGATGTCGCGCATCGGTTCGCGGATTTCGTTGTTCAGGGCGATGGCGAACTCGCCGATGTAGCGGGCACCGGCGTCGCTGTCGAGAATGCGGTTGATGGCCTTGGTGTTGTTGGCGGTGGCCTTGATGATTTTGCCCTTGCTGAATTCCAGACGAACGTTGTCGAAGGCGATGCCCTGGTAAATCGAAGGAGTGTTGTAGCTGATGTGGCCTTCCACGCTGTCGCGCACCGGTGCCGTGAAGACTTCGCCGTCCGGGATGTTGTGATCGCCGCCGCAGGGGATGGCCTTGAGTCCCTTGAGGCTGAAGCGAAGGTCGGTGCCGGGGCCTTTGATGTGGACTTTGTTAGTCTTGTCCATCAGCTTCTTGAGGGCTTTCATCGCGGGCATGAGCGATTTGAAGTCGTGCAGGCAGACGCGGAAGAAGAAATTTTCAAAGGCCTCGGTGCTCATGTTCGCCTGCTGCGCCATCGCGGGAGTGGGCCAGCGCAAGACGCACCAGCGGGTGTGGTTGACGCGGTGGTTGATGACCGGGCGCATTTTTTCCGCCACCAGCTTCATCTTGTCGGCGGGCACGTCGCTGGTCTCGGTGATGTTGTGGCTGCCGCGCACGGCGATGTAGCAGTCGGTCTCCTTCATGAGATCAAGATTGTTTTTGGCCAGCATCGCGTAGGTCTCCGCATCCGCGTGAATCATGAGCTCGCGGGTGACCACGGTGTCATGCAGTTTCACCACCGGCGCGGCTCCGGCTTTCACCACTTCGCGGATGAGGGCGATGGCGATGGAATTTGGAGCGTCAAAGATGTCCAGCATTACGCGGTCGCCCTTGCGGACCTGAGTTGAGTAGCGGACAAGATGGCGGGCGAGCTGGTCGATGCGGGAGTCGTGCATAGGTCTTGGTAGCTGAAAGTGTGTCACTCGGCAAGTGGAAGCCGGATAGGAGAGCCGCGAAAATACAGAAACCGCGTGCAAAAATGGGTGGGGCTGATATGTGTTCAAAAGAACACTAACATTTTCATGTCCCTTCGTGCGCTCATGGTGGATTTTAACAGCTATTTCGCTTCCGTGGAGCAACTGCTGGAACCGCATTTGCGCGGTCGTCCGGTCGGCGTGGTGCCGGTGAAAGATACGGACAGCACCTGCTGCATTGCCGCCAGCAAGGAGGCGAAACTTTTTGGCGTGAAGACCGGCACCGGCGTGCGCGAAGCGAAGCAGCTTTGTGCTGGCATTCAGATCGTGGAGTCGCGACCCGAAGAATACATCCGCCTGCATCATCTGTTGGTTGCCGCCGTGGAGTCGTGCACGCATGTGGAGGAAGTGACGTCGATTGATGAGATGTGGTGTCAGCTCACCGGCAGACAGTGTCAGCGCGGGAATGCCGAAAGCCTCGCGCGCGAAATTAAGGGGGCCATTGCCCGCGTGGCCGAAAAAGCATCACCGCGCACCCGGCATCATCTCACCGCTGCGGCCACGCTGACCGGCTCCATCGGCATCGCGCCTAATTATTATCTGGCGAAGCTGGCGTCGGACATGCAAAAACCGGACGGCTTGGTCGTGATCGAGCTTTGCGATCTGCCGCACAAGCTGCATGCGCTAGAGCTGCGCGACTTCTGCGGCATCGGCCCGAACATGGAGCGCCGTCTGCGCGAGTGCGGCATCCGCACGGTGGAGCGGCTCTGCAGGGCCACGGAAAAAGAATTGCGTTACGCGTGGCACAGCGTCGAGGGCGCGCGGATGTGGCGGCTGCTGCGCGGCGAGAATGTGCCGCGGCCTCCGGTGCACAAGCGCGTCATCGGGCACTCTCATGTGCTGCCGCCGGAGTTGCGCAGCGACGAAGGCGCACGCGCTGTTTGTCACCGGCTGATTCAAAAAGCCGCGATGCGTCTGCGCAAGGCGGGCTATTGCGCGGGCGGTCTGCAGCTCGGCGTGCGGCATCAGGAGGGGAGCTGGAGCGACGACATCATTTTCACTGAAACCCAGGACACGCTGGAACTCTTGCACGCGCTGGACACGTTATGGAATCGTCGGGAGCGCGGCTCGGCGCCGAAGAAAGTGGCGGTGACTTTTTTTCGTCTCAATCTGCGGCAGGCCAGCACGCCAATGTTTGATTATCTTCGTCGCGATCATGCTGCGCTTTGCGCTGCCGTGGACAAGGTGAACATTGGCTTCGGTAGCAACAAGGTTTACTTCGGCGGCGCGCACAATGCCCTGACTTACACGCCCATGCGGATCGCCTTCACGCGCATCCCGGATCCGGAGACGGAGGGTTGAGGGGAAGCTCGGCAGTCGGGCGACACACAGGCTCTGGAAGCCTGTGCCACAGCTTATTTGCCTGAAGCGCCCCGGACGAATTTCGCCAGATCAGCCTTCTGCTTTTTTAGATCAGGCAGGTTCAGATACATCATGTGTCCGGCGGCGTAATCATCCATTACCAGATTTTTTCTCAGTGCGGCAGGGAGATTCATGTGCTCGAACGTATAGCGCGTCGCAAAATAGGGCGTGGCCAGATCGCTGTAGCCGCAGGAGATGTGGACTTTCAGAAAGGGATTGCGCGTCATGCTTTCCGCCAGGGTTTCGGCCACGTTCAGCAACTGGTTGTCCGAACCCCAGTTCCAGGGGCCGACGTTGCCAAGGATTTCATAAGGCTTGTCCTCCTCGTATTTCAGATCGGTGCGCAGATAGTGATTGAAGGTGGACGCGAAGACGCTGAAGACCGCATCCGCGCTGGGATCGGCCTCCGACGTTTCCGTTAGCCGATCCCGCACCAAGCTGGTGTAGCGGCTGTCGAAACGCCCGATTTGCAGATCCTTGTCCCGCAGCAACTCCACGCCAAAGCGCGGCAGCGACAACCGCAGGTCCGCCCGGTCGAGGTAGCTGGCACTGAGTCCGGTGAAACGGGCCAGTTGTTTCAGGATGGCGTCTCGCGCTGGTTTATCCAGGGCAGTGCCTCGCATCAGCGCGTGATTGTAGTCACCGGCAGCGAATTGTTCCGCGAGCTTCAGCACCTCTGGCAAGGGCTTGCCCTGCAAATCAGCGGGCAGCTTTTGATGATGCCAGGCTGCGGCCGTGTAGCTCGGCAGATAAAGCACATGCGGCAGGTCGTTGCCGTCGCCGCCCCAGATCGTCTGGAAGTTCAGCACCGTGCTCACCAGCATGATGCCGTTCAAGTTCATCCGCTGCCGCGTCATCAGCTCGCCGCTCAAGGCTGCCGCACGCGTGGTGCCGTAGCTTTCACCAATGAGAAACTTGGGCGAGGCCCAGCGCGTGTTTTTTGTGACGTAAAGCCGGATAAATTCTGCCACGCTTCTGACATCTTCTTTCACACCGTAAAACTTCTTTGCCTCCTCCGGCTTGGCTGCATGGCTGAAACCTGTGCCCACGGGATCGATGAAGACCAGATCAGTTTCATCCAGCAGCGAATATTCGTTATCCACCAGTTCATAAGGCGGAGGCAGCGCGCCGCCATCATCCTTCAGCTTCACCCGCTTCGGTCCGAGCAATCCCAGGTGCATCCAGACCGAGGACGAGCCCGGACCGCCGTTGAAAGAAAAAGTCACCGGCCGCCGAGCCAAGTCGCTGACGCCGTCCCTGACATAAGCGACATAAAAGATCTCTGCTGTCGTCTTGCCCTCTGCATCCTTCAGCGGAAGCGAGCCCGCTGTGGCGGTGTAGTCAATTTTTGCGCCATTGAGCACGATGGAATGTTTCGTCTCGGCGAGCTTGGGCTTGTCTTTCTTCTCATCTTTATCCGGTTTCTTTTTATCGGCCTCATCGCCTTCGGGCTGGTCTGCATTTTTCGCGGATGCGGGCTTGTCTGGAGCTGCGTCTGGAGCTTTGGGCTCAGCCAAAGCCAGCCCGGTTAAGAAGATCATGATAGCGCAGAGCGATTTAAGCGCCGGGAAACGGCGGCTTCTCCCGTTGCGCAGCAAGCATCCGTATTGCAAGGCTGAGACATGATGGGAGAGGGGACGCTGGCAGATTTTGCCGTCTGCGAGATCGAGCGGCTCCGTGCCTGGTTCTTCAGTTGTGTCTTCCATAGAATCGTTGGATGAATTTTTGTCTTGGTAATGGGGGCAATGTTCGTGCCCGGAACAAGAATCCTCAGGCGGATTTGATTCAATACGGAGCACGCAGCCAGGATCAATCACGGATTCCAGATCGGGTGCTTGGAGATGTCGTCTGACATCACGCTGAACAGCCTGCTGAACTCGAAGTAAAATCTGAACAGCCCAAAGAAGTTCAAATAAACAATGCGATCGGAAGACTGGCGACTTCCGACTGCGGACTATCGGCCCCAATTATTCCCCGCCCACCGCATACCGCGTGAAGCGGCGCACGACGAGATTCTCGCCGAGTTCGGCGATTTTGCCTTTCACCACATCAGTGATGGTGATGTCCGGATTCTTGATGAATGGCTGTTCCATCAGGCAGTGGTCCGCGTAGAACTTGTTCAACTTTCCTTCGACGATCTTCTCGATGACGTTCGCGGGCTTGCCTGTGACTTGACCGGCGCCGATTTCGCGCTCTTTGGCGATGATATCAGCAGGCACTTCGTCACGCTGGACGAAACGTGGGCTGGCGGCAGCGATGTGGAGGCAGAGATCCTTTACGAGGGACTGAAAGTTTTCGTTTTTGGCGACGAAATCAGTTTCGCAGTTGACCTCGATGAGCACACCGACGCGGCCGGCGAGGTGGATGTAGGAGGAGATGACACCTTCCTTGGTGGCGCGGTCGGCCTTGCCTTCGGCCTTGGTGATGCCCTTTTTGCGAAGGAAAATTTCAGCCGCTTCAAAATCGCCCTTAGTCTCAGTGAGGGCCTTCTTGCAATCCATCATGCCAGCATTGGTTTTCTGACGGAGTTTGTTGACGAGTTCAGCGGAGATGGCGGACATTGGGGGAAGGTTGAAGGGTTGAAAGGTTGAAGGATGAAATCGCGAGGGTTTGAGAAGCAGGCGGTGGAAGGGAAAATTAAACCCTTCGACTTTTCAACCTCTCAACCCGATTCCTGATTTATTTCGCCGTTGCGGCGATGATGGGGTCGATCAGCTTTTGCAAGATGACGCGGATGGAGCGGATGGCGTCATCGTTCGCGGCAATCGGATATTCGATGAGATCCGGATCGGCGTTGCTGTCCACGAGGGCGACGATTGGAATGCGGAGACGGCGGGCTTCGGCCACGGCGATGTGCTCACGGGCGCTGTCGACGATGACGACGGCGTCAGGAGTGCCGTCCATGTAGCGGATGCCTTTGAGGTTGCGTTCCAGCTTAGTCTTCTCGCGGCCGAGCGCAGAGATTTCCTTCTTGGACATGGCTTTGTATTCCGGAAGTTTTGGAAGATCGTCGAGCCAGTTCCAACGCTTGACGCTCTTACGGATGGTTTCCATGTTCGTGAGCGTGCCGCCGAGCCAGCGATGATTCACGTAAAACTGTCCGCAGGCTTCTGCGGCCTGCTGCACGGCTTCTTGAGCCTGGCGCTTGCAACCGACAAAGAGAATACGCTTCTTTTTAGCGGCGAGGTCGGCTAAGAAGTTCGCGGCGGCGTCAATCTGGTGAAGCGTCTCCTCGATGTTGAGGATGTGGATGCCGTTTCTGGTTTCGAGGATGAAACCGCGCATCTTGGGATGCCAGCGGCGGGTTTGATGGCCAAAATGGACGCCGGCTTCGACGAGTTCAGTAAGCTGTTGATAGGACATGTATTTTGCTTTGCCTGGCTGCCGCACAGACTCCGATCGGGGAGTCCGCTCAATCAAGGAGATTGATCCGGCCGCTTCAGCGGTTTGAGGTTGTTTGGAATGAATCCCGTGTCCACTTGGACAAGGGAGCGCAGAGAATACCGAGCCGTGGTCGGGCAGCAAGTATTTTTTGCCAAACCCAGTGAGTCCGTTCATTCTGCCTGATGCCCCGCCTCGATCAGCTTCTCGCCTCCCTCGGCTACGGGTCGAGACGTGAGGTGCGGGCTTTGATTGATGAGGGGAAAGTTACCGTCGCGGGAGTCGTGGCAAAAAAACACGACGCAAAAGCAAACGCGCACGATGTCCTGGTCGATGGCATGGCACTTGAGGCTCCAGACGGGCTGCTCGCGATGTTGCACAAACCAATTGGTTATGTCTGCACCCATGCCGATGGCGAAGGACCGACGATTTATGAACTGCTGCCCGCTCGCTGGTCGCGGCGCAACCCGCCCGTCACCAGCATTGGCCGACTCGACAAGGACACCAGCGGCTTGCTGCTCATCACGGATCGCGGCGAATTAGTGCAGAAATGGACATCGCCGAAATCGGACATCGAAAAAGTTTATGAAGCGGAAGTGGACAAACCGCTCTCACCCGAAATGATCGAAATCTTTGCGAGCGGCACCATCCGGCTGCGCGGCGAAGACAATCCCTGCCTGCCCGCGAAGCTGGAAATCATCGATGATTTGCACGCCAGGCTCACGATCACCGAGGGGCGTTATCACCAGGTGCGAAGGATGTTCGCCAGCCAGGGCATGCATGTAGAGAAGCTGCATCGCGCGAAATTCGGAGAGTATGAACTCGGGGATTTGAAGCCGGGTGAATGGCAAATGCTCACATGAAGTGGCCCGCACAGTCCTCTGTGCGGCTTTCATTGTCGGGGAACCTGCCTGCCGCACAGGGACTGTGCGGACCACTAGTTTCAATGCGCCAGATACCGCTCGGCCTCCAGCGCGGCGGCGCAACCTTGGCCGGCGGCGGTGATGGCTTGGCGATAGACGTGATCCGCGACGTCGCCGGCGGCGAAAAGTCCCTCGACGTTGGTGTGCGTGCCCTTGGTCTGCACGATGTAACCATTCTCATCCAGCGTGACTAGGCCGTTGAGGAACTGGGTGTTGGGCACATGGCCGATGGCGACGAAGACGCATTTCAACTCCAGCTCGTTCTCCGCGCCTGTCACAAGATTTTTCAGTGTCACCGCACGCACCTCGCCTTTGTCGTCGGTGAGATATTCAGAAACGGTGCTGTTCCAGATGGGTTTGATCTTGGGATTGGCCAGGGTGCGGTCGGCCATGATTTTTGAGGCGCGCAGTTCTTCCCGGCGGTGGATCAAATAGACCACGCTGGCGAAGCGAGTGAGGAACATCGCTTCCTCGCAGGCGCTGTCGCCGCCTCCGATGACGCAGACCGGGACGTTGCGATAGAACGCGCCGTCGCAAGTGGCGCAACTGGTGAGGCCGTGGCCGATGAGCTTTTGTTCACCTGGCAAACCGAGGTGACGAGGTGAAGCGCCGGTGGCCACAATGATGGTTTTGCTTTGCAGAGTGCGGCCGCCTTCGAGCGCGATTTCAAAATGGCCGGCTGCGGTTTTCGCGAGCACTTCAACTTTCGCGTAGTCGATGCGCGCACCGAATTTTTCTGCCTGCGCTTGCATCTTCATCATGAGGTCTGGGCCTTGGATGCCTTCGGGGAAGCCGGGAAAATTCTCTACTTCGGTGGTGGTGGTGAGCTGGCCGCCAGGCTGGGTGCCGGACAGGAGGAGGGGATTCAGATTGGCGCGTGCCGTGTAAATAGCCGCAGTGTAGCCGGCGCAGCCGGTGCCGATGATGATGACGTTTTCCATGGGCGGGTAATTGGATACGTTTGACGGAATTGGCAACGGAATGTTTGTTGTCTGAATGTTCACCGGAATTGTCGAGACCACAGGCATCGTGCAAAGCATCGCGTTTCGCGAGGGTGGGGCGCGATTCGTGTTGCAGGTGAGCGCGATGGCGACAGAGCTTTCACTGGGCGAAAGTGTGGCCGTGAATGGCTGCTGCCTCACGGTGACAGAATTCGATGGTGCCATTGGGACGGCTACTTTCGATCTACTGAGCGAGACTTTGCGCGTCACCAGTCTCGGGCAATTGAAGGAGGGCGGCATCGTGAACCTCGAGCGCGCGCTGCGCGTGGGTGACCGGCTCAGCGGGCATTTCGTGCAAGGTCATGTGGATGCTACAGCGAAGATCATGGCCTTGGAGCAATCTGGCATGGATCATCGCTTTGTTGTCACGCTGCCCCGCGAGTGGGCGCGGCTTGTGGCCCCCAAGGGTTCGGTCTGCATCGACGGCATGAGTCTGACCATTGCGGAGCTGGGCGCTGATCACATGACTTTCTGGATCACGCCGCACACATTTGCGGTGACGAATCTTCGCGTGTTAAAATCAGGCGACGCGGTCAATATCGAGTTCGACATGCTGGCCAAGCACATTGAGCGCCTGGTGGCGGCGCGTTAAGTGTTTAGTTCGCCTTCTCGAAACGCAGCAGATGCTGTCCGTCGATTTTTTCTTTTGGATGGAAGAGCCAGCCGGGTGATTCATTGCGCACCTCCCAATTCGTCAGCATGAATTCTGGAAGAAACAGGTCGCTGTTGGGGTCGTAGACTTTGCGTCCGGTGTAGTAACCGGAAATTTTGTATTCGCGGTTATTATCAAAACCGTGGGCCATGCCGTCACCCGTGGGCATTTCCGGCAGGCGATCCGGGGCATTTTTTCTGTTCTCGTTGAAAATCACGAGTTTCGAGTCATCCCACGATTGGCCGGGCCGGCGGATATATCCCCAGAACTGGGTGCGCTCGATGTAGAACCGGCGTCCGATGTAGTAGTCGCCGCGCGGTTCGTTCTGAATGGAGATGCGCCGCTCATCGATGCGCTGCTGCACCATGGGGTCTGCGCAGGACGCGAGAAAAACTGACAGGCATAAGAGAAGAAGGGGAAGGGGGCGTGGCATGAGGATGGTCAGTGACGATGAAATTCAGATGGCAAAGAAGCAAGGAAGCCGGGGAATGCAAAGTTCATTGTTGGCTGCTTTGAATCAATGCGTTGATCAAGATTCAAAGCGGCGGCCGGTCGGATAGCTGCCCACGATGCGAACATCCGAGGCAATGGCGCGCGCTAGATTCATCGCCCCCGCGACCACCGGCAGAGCCTCCGAGCCTTCGATCTCGATGTAAAAGCGATAAGTGTTCGGCTGTCCGCGCACGGGGCGCGACTCAATGCGTTTCAAGCTGACGCCTGCATTTGAAAACGGTGTGAGGAAGGCGCAGAGAATGCCGGGCTTGTCCGGCAGTTCCACGGCCAGCGCGGTGCGGTTGTTGCGTGGCGACGGCGCGTTTTCCGCGTGACCGATGAGGAAGAACTGGGTGACGTTCGCGATGCCTTCCTCGATGGGAAATTGCAGGATGTCGAGCCCGTGGCGTTCCGCGTTTCCACGACTGCCGATGGCTGCGGCGTTGAGTTCATCTGCAGTGCGCGCGGCCGCTTGTGAGGTGCTGGCCACGGATACGCGGCGGGCACCGGGATGATTGCGTTTTAACCATTCGTCACAATGAAAAAAGGGCATGAAGTGCGAGTAGATCACTTCGATCTCGCGGTCGCGGTGTCCCACCAGCGCGAGCTTCACATCGAGGGTGAGTTCTTCCTGAATCTTCAGTTTGCACGCGGGCTGCATCAGTCGATCCACCGTGGCCACGATGATGCCGCCGGATGAGTTCTCGATGGGCACGATGCCGTGCGCATCAGGTTTATCTGACAGCCACTCGAAGACTTCTTCCACGCTGGCAAGCGTATGCAGTCCGCCATCTGGCGCGAACTGGGTCGCGACGAGATGTGAGAAGCTTCCCTCAGGGCCAAGACAGGCGATGCGTTTGGGCATGGCGTCTTCCATAGACGAAAATCGCGATGCAATCCAGATTGTTTATGATCGGCCGCGCCTTCTTCTCACAATCCAAGAAACCGCATGGCAAATCCGATCATCCATGGTGCGGTAAACAGGCTTACGAGGGTGGTGGATACAACCACCAGCACAGCAGTGGCAGCATGCCCGCCAAATTGCCGCGCGAGGACGATGGTGAAGACAGCGGACGGCATCGCGGCCTGCACGCACATGATTTTTTTCAAACCTGGGCTCATGGGCAGCCAGTATCCCGCGAGAAGGAATCCCATGGGCAGCACCGCCAGACGCAGAACCGGACTGGCCAGCGCAACGGCCCAGCGGATTCGTTCGGTGCCGATCAGATCAAAAATACTGGCACCGATGAGCAGCACGCTGAGCGGAATCGCACAGGCGCCGAGCTGGCCGGCGAGCTTGTGCAGAGTCTCCGGCACATGCGGCCCGGCGCCCGCATAATGCAGGGCGAGCGAGGCGAGGATGGCGATCACGGGAGCATTGATCGCATGACGCCACGGCGCTTTTGAAAGTCCCGTCAGGAGCCCGACGCCCACGGTCCACATAGCGATTTCCACGCCCAGGGTGTAGGTGAAGAGCACGCCGATCAATTGTTTCCCAAACAGGGCTTCGATCACTGGAATGGCCATGTAACCGTAGTTTTGTAAACCGACGCATAAGCCAAAAGTGCGCGCGCCTTCACCGCGCTTGAGCCCGATCAGCGGCGCCATCGCATAGCACACGAGCATCGAAGTCGCCACCAGTCCGAATCCCACCAGCGCCGCGAGCAATGTCTGTCCGCCATCCTTCAGTGCTTCGTTGCCGACGATGCGTTCAAAGGCGAGACAGGGAAACAACACCCGGATGGATACGTTCATGATGCCCGCATCCGCCTCGCGCGGCAGCCAGCGCATCCAGCGCGCCAATGCACCGATGAGCATCATGAGATACACCGGCAAGGTGGCGGCGAGGATGTCGGAATAATTCATTCGTTTGCCGTTTACCGTTTTCCGATTATCGCATTTGCTGGACGTGAAGTTTCAATTCAGCACGGAAACGGAGAACTGAAAACGGAAAACGACCTACATCATGCTCGTCAACGGCATTCCCCACGTGACCGTCCGTCTTAAACCGGACGAGCCGCATATTGTGGAGATCATCGATCAGCGAAAGCTGCCGTGGAGTTTTGAGATCGCGGAACTGCGGAGCGTCGATGAAGTGGCAATGGCCATCAAGGACATGTGGGTGCGCGGCGCGGGCTGCATTGGTGCCACAGCAGGCTACGGCATGTGGCTGGCAGCGATCGAGGCCATGCGTGATCCCGACTATCTCATCGGCATCAAGCTGGGCGCGCGGAAGCTTTTGGAGACTCGGCCGACAGCCGTCAATCTCGCGCAGGCGGTCCATCGACAGTTAGACGTGCTGCGCCGCGCGAAGTCGCCGGAACAAGCGCTCGGTCTCACGCGAGCGACTGCGGAAGCCATCGCCGAAGAGGACATCGAGGCCTGCGATGCCATCGGCGGACATGGTTTGAAATTAATCAAAGAAATCGTCGCACGAAAAAATGGCGCACCTGTGAATGTGCTGACGCATTGCAATGCCGGCTGGCTGGCATTTGTGGATATTGGCAGCGCCACGGCACCGATTTATGCGGCGCATGAGGCGGGCATACCGATTCATGTCTGGGTGGACGAAACCCGACCGCGCAATCAAGGTGCGCGACTCACGGCCTGGGAACTCGCCCAGCAGGGAGTGCCGCATACGGTGATCGCGGACAACACCGGCGGGCATCTCATGCAGCATGGTTTGGTGGACATGGTGATCACGGGTGCCGACCGTGTGACACGCCGAGGCGACGTGGCCAATAAAATTGGCACCTATCTCAAGGCGCTCGCCGCGAAAGACAACGGCGTGCCGTTCTATGTCGCGCTGCCGTCCAGCACCTTCGATTGGAAGATGAGCGATGGAGTGGCGGAGATTCCCATCGAGCAGCGTGGCGGAGATGAGGTGAGCATGATCGAAGGAAAAAACACAGACGGCAAGTTGAGCGCCGTGCGACTATTTCCTGATACCAGTTCCGCAGCGAATTATGCGTTCGATGTTACCCCGGCGCGGCTCGTGACCGGACTGATCACGGAGCGGGGAGTCTGCGCAGCGGATGAAGCGGCGCTGCAGGCGCTCTTTCCCGGAAATTGAGCGCAATTTGTGCGAAGTCCCGCTTTGTCATCGGCGGAATCCTTGCTAGCATGGGCGGTCGTCCCCTGCAATGTCTCACGCCGCCCCCCAAAAACTCAGGAACATCACCATTCTCGATCAGCAGAATGTGCCTCCCAGTGGAGTGATGATTATTCCCAGCCATCTGGGCTATCTCGATCTGCTCCAACTCGAACGAATTCTTGATGGCCGGCCTCTGGTCTATCTATTGGCGAAAGATGCGGCCTACTCGCCTGAATTAAAAGCGCACCTTGGCCAGGACCAAGTTCATGTGCAGGAGTTTACCCCGGCGAACTCCAACATCGACAGCCTGCGCAAGGTAATTCAAGATGCAGTGAAGAAGGCCAGCGTCGTGATCTATGTGCCCCCAATGGCTCTCGCACAGAAGGCCGCCCTGACCACGGTGTCTGGTGCCCGGCTCGAATTTCTCATGCAGTTGCGAGTTCCGGTGCTGCCGCTTTACGTGCTCGATACTACGGAGGTGGCGATGGCCATCGAGCCCCGTCCACCAAAGGGCGATTCTGTGTTCGCTTTCGGCCGCGTGTTGCCCCAAGCGGATGTTCCA
>JAIOQF010000338.1 GCA_021413535.1 Verrucomicrobiota bacterium | reverse complement strand
CGTAGGCGGTGCCGGTCTCCGCCAGCGCCTGGATGACCTGCTCGTAGTAGCGGCGCATATCACCCGCGGGCCGGTGACCAAACTTCTTCGGCAGATCAGGATGAGCCATGAAATTGAATAATCCGCTGCGGATAGCCTTTTCATAAAGGCGGAAATAAAGCGCCCAAATGTCTTCCACACTGCCTTGGGTGAATTTGAAAAGGTATTTGGGATCGTCCACCGCCCAATCGCGGGCGAGATAATGGACAGCCCCGATCAGATAGTCGAAATCAGCCTGACGCGAGAGTTCCTCGATCCACTTCTCACCGCCCTCCAAGTAGTCCACCTCCAGCCCGAGGCGAATCGGCAGCGTGGGAAACTCCGCCCGGGCTTCTTCCACCATCTCGAGATAGCGCGGAAATTCCGCCCATTCCATGCGCCAGTCATCAAAGTGTTCCCGCATCGGGCTGTGATCGGAGAAGCCCAGTTCCGGAAGACCGAGCTGCTGGGCCGCCGCAGCGTATTCGCGCGGGTGACCCTGGGCATGTCGGCAGAGTGGGGTGTGAGTGTGGTAGTCCGGGGTCACAAAATTATAAAAAAATCCTTGCTGAACAGGCCTAGCTTCGGCTACTCTCACCATCATGTTCAAGAAAATCCACTTCCTTTTCGTATTCGCATTCGCGCTCCCGGCAGCCAGTTACGGCAAAGGTCCTTGGGACAACGGCGACTACAGCCAGTTTCTGGACGAGTCTGGCATCTATCAAGCGGCGATGCGTTTCAAAAACGGAAGTGGCTTTGCCCAGTGGGGCACCAATGTGGCGCTTGCAGACACCTCGACGGCGGGAGGCACCGGCGCTGTAACATCATCCCTTAAAATCAGTTCACCTATTGATCGTTCCGTCATATATTATAAGGGCATCGTTTTTGTGGGGAATGCTACCGGCATGGTGGATCATGTGCGCAAGTCGATCATTGGCATCACCAACAGCTATGCGAACTTCACGTCTACCACCTCGGCAACTGGCGGAGGTGGCGGGTCTGTGTCCGCCACCTCGACCATCGTGCAAAACGGTGCGATCGCTAATCCTTTAACAGCCAATACAGTGTTCAACGCAACCATCAACCAGACGGCGCCGATTCTGAAGTTCAACGGCACCGGACAATTGAGTGTCGTGGACGCATCAGCTGTCGCCCCCACAACTACCCCCGTTACTCCCGCTCCAAGAGCAGGTGCCCTTGCCGACGTAACAGTCGAAACAATTTCCATGCGTGTAGTTGGATCGAGGATTTTCCAATCGAGCACTCGATAAGAGTTACACTTTCGCGAGAGCCTTTACAGGCTCCTTATTTCAACCGCACGTGATGATCGTGCGGTTTTCTTTTTCCAACATGCGTCGTCCAGCAATCTCCTCCGGCTTTACTCTGATCGAGCTATTGCTGGTGATGACCATCGTGGCACTGCTGCTCACCATCAGCTTCCCGGCATTCAGCTACTTAAAAAACAGAGCCGCCAACGCCGCCTGCACTGCCAACCTGCGCGGGATCGGGACGGGCCTGACCTTGTATTTGCAGGATCACGACAACATCTGGCCCCAAGTTCCCGAGAGCGTCTTTGATCGCGAACAAGATGAGTCGATGTGGTGGGAAGCAACCCTGCGCGAATATGGAGTGGCCAGGAAAGATTGGATCTGCCCAGCCGACACGCTGCAGAAGCAGCCAGGAAGAGTTCAGAATAAGGATGAATTTATCAGTTCCTACGCGGTGACACTTTTCGACGAACTGCCCCAGACCGCCTATCGCTGGAAGCAGCCGTGGGTGATCGAGCGCGGCAGTCCTCACGGCTCGTTGAACGGCCCGAACATGGTGATGCCCGACGGCAGCATCGCCCAAGGGTTGGCGATGCCTGTTCCCTCCGGGCGATAGAGCCAGACCGGAGCGCCGACTTCACGGAATCCGCTATTCCCTCGACGTTTCCACTTGAGTCACCCGCCGCCCTCCGGCATGGCTATCGTTCCCCATTATGAGCACTACCGCCATCACGCCCACTCGCGCCGCCGACTTTCCCGAATGGTATCAGCAAGTCGTGCGCGCCGCCGATCTCGCCGAGAATTCCGAAGTCCGTGGCTGCATGGTCATCAAGCCCTGGGGCTGCGGCTTGTGGGAAAACATCCAGCGCACACTCGACATCAAGTTCAAGGCCACCGGCCATCAGAACGCCTACTTTCCCCTGCTCATTCCCCTGAGTTATTTGGAAAAAGAAGCCCAGCACGCCGAGGGCTTCGCCACCGAGTGCGCCGTGGTCACACACCACCGCCTAGAATCCGTGAAACAGCCCGATGGAAAAATCAAGCTGGTGCCCACTGGCGAGCTGGCAGAACCCTTTGTCATCCGGCCCACTTCGGAAACCATCATCGGCGCGGCCTTCGCGCGCTGGGTGGAAAGTTACCGCGACCTGCCCCTGCTCATCAATCAGTGGTGCAACGTCATGCGCTGGGAAATGCGCCCGCGCCTTTTCCTCCGCACCGCCGAATTCCTCTGGCAGGAAGGCCACACCGCGCACGAGACCTCAGATGAGGCGATGGAAGAAACCAAGCTCATGCACCGCGTCTATGAGGAGTTCCTGCGCAACCACCTCGCCATTCCGGTGATCGCCGGCGAAAAATCCGAGCGCGAACGTTTCCCTGGCGCGCTGCACACCCTCACCGTCGAGGCCATGGTGCAGGATCGCAAAGCCATCCAGGCCGGCACTTCGCACTTCCTCGGACAAAATTTCTCCAAGGCCGCGAACATCGAGTTCCTCGGTCGCGACAACCAGCGCCATCTCGCCTGGACCACCAGCTGGGGCATGAGCACGCGAGTCATTGGCACCTTGATCATGGCGCACGGCGATGACGACGGCGTCATCCTCCCGCCCCGCATCGCGCCCACGCAGATCGTGATTCTTCCGGTCACACCGAAACCGGACACGCGCGCAGCGGTCATCGACGCCTGTGAAGCCTTCGCCCAGACACTGCGCACACATTCATATCAGGATCGGCCTCTCGCAGTCCATGTGGACAAGCGCGACATCCCCGGCGGCACGCGCAACTGGGAGTGGATCAAAAAAGGCGTCCCGCTCCGTGTGGAAATCGGCCCGCGCGACATCGAGAAGCGCAGCGTGGCCGTCGCCCGCCGTGACCGCTCGCCAAAGGAAAAAGAATTCATCGGCAAGGAGGAGTTTATTCGCAATGTGCCCGACATCCTCGACGACATCCAGAACGCACTGCTGGAACGCGCCACGAAACTGCGTGACGAGAATACCAAGCGACTCGAAACCGAAGCTGAGTTCCGCGCGTTCTTTGCCGATGATCAGCCCGGTGGTTTCGCACTCATGCACTGGGCCGGAAGCAGTGCGGACGAAGAGCGTATCCAGAAGGAACTCAAGATCACCATCCGCTGCATTCCCCACGGCGATGAATATGCCGAGGAGGGCAAGTGCTTCCTGACTGGCAAACCAAGTGCGCGACGCGTGGTGTTTGCGCGGAGCTATTGATCGCTCAATACAAAACGCGCAGCAGATAAAGTCCGTCCGCCGGAGCGCAGTGATGCGACTTCACACCCTCTGGCTCTTGCACCAGTTGGCGGACCCATTCCAACGTCGCCCGACCGCGCGCGGCATGCACCAGGCTTCCAGTCATGAGCCGCACCATCTTGTAGAGAAAGCCTTCGCCCTCGAACTCCAGGCGCAACAAGTCGCCCTCATCAAAAATCTCCACCCGCTGAATTGTCCGCGTCAGCCCCGCCGCATTTTCCCGGCGCTCTTCTTCGCTGATGTCGCCGCGCGCTGCGGAAAGCCGCGCGAAATTGTGCCGGCCACACATCAGCGCCGCGCCTTCACGCAACAAGCCGATGTCGAGTCCCTTGAATACATGCCAGGCCAGGCCCACTTCAAACGGTGACATCACATCGGCGCGCCAGATGCGGTATTCATAAACTTTTCCCTTCGCACTGAATCGCGCATGAAAATCTGACGACGCATCTTCACAGTGCAGAACGCGGATGCTCGGCGGCAAATTCACATTCATCGCGCGCACCATCGATTCACCGCGCAGCGAACTCTCCTCGGGCAATTCGATATGCGCCACTTGACCGCGCGCATGCACGCCCGCGTCCGTTCGTCCCGATCCATGCACCACGACGCGGGAGCCGGTCAGCTTTTGTAAAGCCGCTTCCAACTGATCCTGCACCGTCTGTCCACCCGGTTGCGATTGCCAGCCCACCCACGGGCGACCGTCGTAGGCGAGGGTAAGTTTCAAGCGCAGCATGAGGAGAAGTCAGAAGTCGGTGAACCAGTGAACCACTGAACAGTCATGGGCCAGTATATTTTTCGCAACTCAGCCACTGATTTACTGATCTACTGATTCACTGGTTTATTCCTCCTCCGGCAGCAGCCACGCCTCCGGCCCCTGCCGGGTGTTCAGATAGTCTTGCAAAATCGCCGTCGCCGCCACCTGGTCCACTAGCCTCTTCTCCTCGCGATCTTTTGGGCGATGGGTAAAGCCGAGCGACTCCCGCGCCACTTTGCTGGACAGCCGCTCGTCCACAAACACCAGCGTCACGTCGTCCGGCAGCGCCTTGCGCAAGCGATCCGCGAACTTCTCCACGCGCGCCGCCGCGTTGCCGCGTTCTCCATCCATCTTATACGGCATGCCGATCACCACCTCCCCAATCTGTTTCTGCCGCACGATCTGCGCAATCTCCTGCTCGATACCAGGGCTCACATCCAGCGTCTTAAGAGGATTGGCTATCATCGCCAGCTCATCGCTCAGCGCCAGCCCGATGCGGACCGTGCCGTGGTCAATGCCGAGGATGCGCATGAGTGAAATGAGATTTATCGCAACTCCTTCGGCAATCCATCCACCAGCTTCTTCAGCTTCTCCGCCTCGCTGCGATGAGCCACAAGAAGCGCATCCTTGGTGGCGATGACGATGAGGTCACTCACGCCGAGTAGCGCGATGTGCTGGCCGGTCTCGCTGAACACCAGATTGTCCCCTGCTTCATGATGACTCAGCGCGCAGTTGTGCTGATTGCCCGCCGCATCCTTCATGAGATGTTCCCCCACGCTCGTCCAGTTACCAACATCATCCCAGTCGAATGTGGCCTCGACATTCAGCACGCGAGGGGCTTTCTCCATCAGCGCATAGTCGATGGATAGCTTCGTCAGCGAAGAAAAGCGCTTCTGAAATGTATTCGTAAAATCAGCCGACGTTGCAAGTTCATTGATAAATCCAGCCAGTTCCGGGCAATGCGCCGCGAGATTCCGCCGCACGGCAGGCACCGACCAGAAAAACATCCCGGCGTTCCAGGTGAAGTTTCCTTGCGCGAGAAACTTTTTCGCAAGTTCCGCATCCGGCTTCTCGCGAAACCGGCTGACTTCAAACACTGGCACCTCGCCATCGCCAATCTGGGCGCCACGCTCGATGTAGCCGTAGCTCGGACAGGCCCAGGAAGGCTTGATGCCGATCGTGACCAGCGCCGTGCCATCCCGCGCCGCGCCACATGCGGCTGCCAGCGTGCGATGAAATCCCGCATGATCATTGATCAGATGATCACTCGGCAGCACCATCATCACGGCCTCCGGATCGCGCGCGGCAACCCAGCCGATGCCCAGCGCAATGGCCGGTGCCGTGTCGCGTTTCTCGGGCTCGGCGACGATGTTCTCCGCCGGAAAATCTGGCAGAACTTCCCGCACCGCATCCATTTGCTGGCGATTGGTCAGAACCAAAATGTTTTCCCGTGGAATGAATCCAGCGAGCCGTTCCACCGTGTGTTCGAGCAAAGTCTTGTCATCGAACAACCGCAACAACTGCTTCGGCCGGGCGTCGCGACTCAGGGGCCAGAAGCGCTGGCCGCTGCCACCAGCGAGGATGACGGCGTAGGTGCTGGGATGTTTGGAACTCACGCCCGGAGCTTGAACCTATAACCTCGAACCTCAAACGTGATTTTTCATTTTCGTTTATTCGAGGGCAGGCGTATTATATCTCATGACGACCTACACGCCCAGTCCGCAAAACGAGGAACTCAGCATCTATACCCTGACCACCGCCGCCGCAGCCGCAGGTTGTGCGCTCGGAATTTTGTTCGGTCGCGGCATGGGTCGAAAAGCTGCGAATATCTCGTCACTCTCACTGTTGGCCGCAGGCGCACTCATCGCGGCCCCAGCCATTGCGGATGTCATCAAACGCGCCGCCAATCGTCCCGGCACGGAGCGCGGCAGTCAGCGTCGGCTCGACGGCATTCGCGACGGTTCCCGTCCCGATGGCGCAGATATCTACGCGCTGGATGACGGTGTCGCAGCCTGAGTCGGCTCTGACGGTTTCATGACAAACTGGAAGCGTGCATCGTAGCGGCCTCCATTGTGCTTTTTACAACAGGCCAGGCACGCGCTGTGCCGCTTGAATTTTCGAACGCGCTCCGCGCTGGTTCCACAGGCCGGACACACATAGGAATACTTCCGCCGCTGCTTATGTCTCGGCAGCGGCATCGTGTGGCTCACGCGTTCATTCGGGATGGCCAGATCGACGCAGGCTCGGCGCCATTCCGCACCGTGCGGTTTGATGCGCCGTCGACCCGCCCGCGCGTAGGCGATCAAGTGTGCCAGTTCGTGTTTCAGCGTGCGTTCGATCTGGCCGTCGAACTCCTTCAGTCGCGGATTTAATTCCACCACCCACTGCGGCCATTTCGCATAGCCTGCGGTGCTGCGCATCCGGGCATTCCATTCCACGCGAACGCACTTTGCTCCCTCGTCTAAACCAAGTCCGATAAGCCATTCTCGAGCTTGTGTTTCCAGTGCCGCATCACGCTTGGCGCGGGCCTGCAGCCTGTCGACTTTAACAGAGGCTTGGGCTTTCGGTGCTGCCGGGACTTTTGATTTTGATCCAGTAAGCGACAGCCAAAGCTGCTGCGGAAGCCTCATCAACGACATGATGGTTCAAATGGTGAACTCGGTTCCATCGCCTGATGCATCGCCCCGCCGTATTTTCTTGTTATGCGTGCGCTGCACCTGCTCGCCAGGAACGAGCAGAGTGTCCGGAGGAACGCTTTTCATGACGAAGGTGTTCGCGCCGATGGTGCTGTTCTTTCCGATCACGGTGTCTCCGCCGACGATGGTGGAACCGGCGTAAACCGTCACATGATCTTCCAGCGTGGGATGTCTTTTTTTTCCTTTCAGCCCCTGCCCTGCGGCCAGCGAACGCGCGACCAGTCCGACGCCCTGATAAAGTTTCACGTGCGAGCCGATCTCGCAGGTTTCGCCGATGACGACACCAGTGCCGTGGTCGATGAAGAAGTGCGAACCGATCTGCGCGCCGGGATGCATGTCGATCCCGGTGCGCCCATGCGCCCACTCGGTCATCATGCGCGGGATGAGCGGCACTTCATCGCGATATAAAACATGCGCCAGCCGCTGAATGGCGATGGCCTCCAGGCCGGGATAAGCCAGGATGATTTCATCCGGGCAGAGCGCTGCCGGGTCGCCTTGATAAGCGGCCTCGACATCCGTCTGTAAAAGTTTTCGCACCGCCGGAAGACTGCGAAAAAACTCCTGGCAGATGCGCGCGGACTCCGTGCGATGATCTTTCGCATCACCGTGCTTGTAGCGCAGGCTGCGGCCCAGCTCCGCGCAAAGCCGGCCGCGCACACTGGCAACATGCTCGGCGGTGATCATGGGAAGCTCGGCAGCCGTGATGACTTCTTCCGCGAAGAAGCCGGGAAAGAGAAGTTGAAGCAACTCCGAGCAGATTGCGGCGATGTCGCTCTTCGAGGGAAGATTCGCCGCGTCGAGATGGTTGATGCCGCCGATCTCGCGATAAGACGCGAGCAGCGCGCTGACAGATTCTTCGTGACTGTGCTCCATGCTGAAAGGGATAAGTGAAAAGGGAGCTTTGGCAAGATGACTAATGCGCCTTGGCTCTCCTAGAGCCGTCCTTCCTTGGTTGTATCGTCTTCATTTCCCATTGATGCCTTGGATGATGTGCATCAGCGGCATTTCAATGGCCAAGGCAATTAATCCTCTGTGGGCACAGAGAATGAATGCCGCGATAATCGCGATCAGCATGAACATGGATTTGTGTTTATAGATGCTCATCAGTGACCACGCCACTGCCGTGAAAGAAACAATCATCGCTATAGGCAGCCAGCCATTCGCTGCTCTGCAGTATTTCAAAACCATCTTGGTTAGATCCGGCAAGTTGTCTTGCGAGCCAAGCATGTCTTCGAATATTCTTTCCGCTCTCATCGGACCCCAAAGGTTTCCCGGATTCCACATGGACAAATTCCACAACATCAATCCTACCAGCAGTGCAGTCGCCGCAATAAACATCATCCTCCGCAGTTGCGAAATCTCCTCGCGTAATTCACCGACGGTCTGGTCAAGGCTCATGGTTTTTTAGTGGGTCGGCAGCCCACTGCCGACTATCGTTTGCTGGAAGATCGGCAGAGGGCTGCCGACCCACTTTAGGATAAGTCATTTCAATGCCGCTGCTTCCAATAATTTCCTCAGCGCCTCCGGCGTGGTCACTGGTGCCTGACACGTCTGATTCCGACAAACATACGCCGCCGCTTTCCCGCCGACAGTAATCATATTGGCGATAGTTTCGTTTTTTTCCGCAAGAAACTTCTGCCCTTCACCGCCGTCCGCATGAAGCACCACTGCGAGCGGCAGAAAATGTCGCCGAGTCTCCTTGGCCAGCGCTTGAAATTCAGGATCGGATTTGTCTCCGGCGAGCACGATCTCCATATCGCCATGATGCAGAAAATACATGGCGGTGGTCATGACGGGCACGCCGAACGGCGACTTCTCCAATGTGTTTCCAAAGAGGCGAAGCAGTTGCTGCGCCTGGCTGCGGAAATCCTCGCGCGCGAGCATCGAGGAGAGCCGCAGCAAATTCAGCGCGGCCACGGAGTTCGGCGAGGGCTCAGCACTGTCATGATCCTCTTTCACTTGAAGCACGGAATTCGGAATGCTGGCACTGACACTGAAGTAGCCGCCGTGTTTCTTGTCCCAATATTTCGCGTCGAACTCTTTCTGCAGTTCAACGGCCCACTTCAACCACTTCTCATCGAATCCGGCCTCATACAGATCGAGCAGCCCTTGAATAAGCATCGCGTAGTCGGGCGCGAATGCGGGTATGTTCGACACGCCCTCCCGCCAGCTTCGGCGCAAGTCCTTGCCGGGTGTGCCGCAGAGTTTGTCGTGAATAAACTGAGCGGCTTGTTCGGCCAGCACCAGATAACTCGGATCGTCGAGCGCAGCCGAGGCCTTTGTCAGCGCGGTGATCATGAGACCATTCCAAGCGGTGAGCACCTTGTCATCCAGATGCGGACGCGGGCGCTTCGCCCGGGCTTCAAATAAAATTTTACGGCCGCGCGCGAGAATTTCCGCGACCTTGTCCTCCTCCAGCTTGAAATATTCCGCCGTCTTCCTGGCCGAGAAAGCGCGGAAGAGTGTGTTCAATCCCTTCAACTCACCATGTGGATCACTTTCGGGCCGGGAATTACCGTCGCGCCGCGCACCGTAGGCATAGCGGAAGATATTCCCCTCATTTTTTCCAAGCAGATTGTCGATCTCATCCGCCTTCCAAACGTAGAACGCACCTTCGCTTTTCTTGGTGCGCGTTTCGTCGATATAGCTGTCGGCATCTTCAGCGGAGAAAAAACCACCGTCAGCGTGACGCAAATCACGTTTGCAGTAAGCGATAATCTCGCGCGCTATCTCGGCGAAGAACTCGACGCCGGTATTTTGATAGCCTTCAACATACGCCACCGCGAGCTGTGCCTGATCGTAAAGCATTTTTTCGTAATGCGGCACATGCCAGAATGCGTCCACTGAGTAGCGGTGAAAGCCACCACCGAGATGATCACGAATGCCGCCGAACGCCATCTGCGTCAGTGTGGTTTTCACCATCGACTCGCACCAACTGGAGTCGTGTTCTTCCTTCTTCGACTCACACCATTTCTTCAAGCGCCACAACATCAGCAGCACCACCGGTCGCGGAAACTTGGGCGAACCGCTGAAGCCGCCTTCGTGATAATCAAACTGGCTTGCGGTATCGTCATAAGCCTTTTTCAACACCGCCTCCAGCGGCGCCTCGTGCTGCTTCTGCTCGTCGCTGATGTGTTCTTGCAACTGCGCCAGCGCCGCCGCGCTTTTTTCACGAATGCCGCCGGCATCTTTTACCCAGACCTTGTGGACTTCGCCCAGCAGCGACTTGAACCCGATCCGGCCATATTTGTCCTCCGGTGGAAAATAAGTTCCACCGTAAAAGGGTTTCAACTCCGGCGTTAAAAACACGCTCATCGGCCAGCCGCCGTGACCGCTCGAAGCCTGCACATAAGTCATGTAGGTGAGATCAACATCGGGCCGCTCCTCGCGATCCACTTTCAC
>JAIOQF010000337.1 GCA_021413535.1 Verrucomicrobiota bacterium | reverse complement strand
ACGCGGCGGCTCAGCCTACTGGCACAATGGTTCCGGAAGTGCCACCGGCTGGCGCGGCAGTTCAGCTTCTTGGAGTCACGGCAGTGGCAGCGCGAGTGGCTATCGAGGGGGCTCGGCTTCCTGGGGTGGAGGCTCCGGCTCGTATCACACTGCGGGCGGACGCTCAGGTTCGTGGAGCGGTGGTCGCCGGTGACACTGGGAAGGATGCCTGAAATTCTCTGCGCACACGGCTTCAATTAGCCAGCAAACTTTCCGCATGCGCCTTCGCGCTCTCGGCTTTGCCGCCGAGCATTCTTGCGAGTTCAGCAACACGATTTTTTCCCTTCACTTCGGTCAAGGTTGATCGGGTGCGCTTGGCGTCGAATTCCTTGGTCACCACAAACTGACTCTTCGCCAGGCCGGCCAGTTGCGGCATGTGGGTGATGGCAATGACCTGATGTCGCTCGGCCAGCGCGGCCATCTTGCGACCCACTGCTTCAGAAATTGCACCGCCGACGTTGGCATCGATCTCATCGAAAACCATCAGCGGAATGGCATCCTGTTTCGCCAGAGCGCTTTTCACCGCGAGCAGCACCCGGCTCATTTCTCCGCTGGAGGCGGTGAGGCGCAGAGGCTTGAGCGGTTCGCCGGGATTCGGCGCAAACTGGAAATCAACTTCCTCCAGTCCATCACGCGCGGGTTCATCACGCATGATGAGCGGCACTTCAAAGACGGCGCGCTGGAATCCGAGATCAGCCAGATGCACGCTGATGTCTTTCGCGAGTTTCGGCGCGGCTAGTTTGCGTTTCGCGGAAAGCTGCGCGCCGAGCTTGTTCACTTCCACTCGTTCAGCATCGGCTTGCTTCTTTAATCTTTCGAGGGCCTGACCGCGATTCTCCATCTTCCCGAGCTTGCCTTCCGCCTGTTCCTGAAAGGCGAGGATGTCCTTCACTGTGGAGCCATATTTGCGTTTGAGAGTCTGAATGGTGTGAATGCGCTGCTCAAGACGCGCCAGTTCGTCCGGCTGAATTTCAATGCCCTCGGCGTAGTCGCGCACCGAGCTTTCCATCTCCCGCAGTTCGATATGGGCGGACTCAAATCCGGCGAAAGTTTCCGCGAGCTTCGGATCATACTTTTCCAGTTCGTGAATCATCTTTGCCACTTCGCGAAGCGCGTTCATGATCCCGCCTTCGCCTTCGCCAAGTCGCTCCGCGATGCCGCCGCACAACTCCACGAGTCGCGCGCCGTTGGCGGCGATGCGGTGGCGGCTTTCGATTTCCTCCTCCTCACCGTCCTGCAACTTGGCATCGGCGATGTCCTTGATCTGAAATCGCAGCATGTCCATTTCCTGCTCCGTGGCGCGCTCGGCGTTGGCCAACTCATCGTGCTCGGCTTGGGCGCGACGCCATGCAATGTGGGCGGCGCGATATTTCGCAGCCAGCTCCTCAACGCTACTATAGGCATCAAGCATCTCCAGTTGGCGTTCCTTGGAGTGGAGCGACTGATGATCGTGCGGGCCATGCAGATCCACAAGATGCTCACCCAGTGACTTAAGCATGGTGCTGGTGACGGGCGAACCGTTGACGAATTGCTTATTGGTGCTGGCGCCGATGATGCGTCGGATGATGAGAGACTCGCCATCGAGACTGTCGAGTCCGCCCTCGACAAGGATGGCGTCCACGGCGCCGGTCTTCTTCAAATCAAACACCGCCTCCACCGTGCAAGTCTCCGCGCCGCTCCGGATGAGGCCGCGGTCAGCGCGTTCGCCGAGGATGAGCTTGAGCGCGCCGACGATAATGGATTTGCCGGCACCGGTCTCGCCCGTAACGCCGACCAGGCCATGATCCAGTTCCCACGCGAGATCTTCGACAAGGGCGAGGTTCTGAATTTTGAGAAGGGAAAGCATGGCGGATGGCTGGCCGCTGGATTATGAGTGACGTGTCTTGATTTGCAACGATGTCCGCACTCGAACTCACCTTTCTTGGAACCGGAACCTCCGTCGGGGTGCCGATGATCGGGTGTGACTGCGAAACCTGCCGCAGTCATGACCCGCGTGATAAGCGTCTGCGCTCATCCATTTACGTCAACACGCCGGAGTGCGCCTTCGTCGTGGACACGGGCCCGGATTTCCGCACCCAGTGCCTGCGGGAAAATATACGCCATCTGGACGCAGTGCTTTTCACGCACCCGCACATGGATCACGTCACGGGCTTTGATGACGTGCGCCGTTTCACCATTCCCGAGGAGGCAGTAATGCCGGTCTACGGCTTGCCGGAGACACTGGAAGCGTTGCAGCGGATTTACTATTTCAGCTTCAACACTGTGAACCGCTGGAGGGGTTATCTCAAGGCCGACGCTAAAACAATCGACGGCCCCTTCCGGTTGGGTGAAACGGAGATCACGCCGCTCCAGGTGAAGCACGCCAAGGTGAACACCACGGGGTTTCTTTTCTCGCGCGGCGGGAAAAAGCTCTGCGCGTATTTCAGCGATATGAAAGAGCCGATGCCGGACACGGTGGAGCAGTTGCGCGGAGTGGACACGCTGATTGTGGATGGCTTGAGACTCACGCCGCATCCCACACACATGAATTTTCCCGAGGCGCTAGAATTTGCAGCGGAGGTGCAGGCGAGACAGACCTGGCTGACACACATCGCTTGTGAAGTCCTGCATGCGCGGGAGGAACAAAAACTTCCCAAGGGCGTGAACATCGCTTATGATGGCCTGAGGCTACAATGGTGACCCTGACGCCAGAGAAGCGTATAATTCGAAATCGCACCGCGGTCATTCGCGGCGCGATTTTGCTGTTCCCTCTGCTGATTGCGGCTTGGATGCCAGCCAAGGACAAGCCGCCTGCACCATCGGCCGCGAACGATTGGAATCCGGCTGCGGAAACAGTCGTGGTTTATAACAAGTCATTCAACGGCTCCAAGGCGCTCGCGGATTTCTACGCTGAAAAGCGGCACATCCCTGCTGACAAAGTGGTCGGCATCGAGTGCTCGAATGAGGAGACGATATCGCGCAACGAATTCGAGAACACGATTCACGAAGCCTTGCTGCGAAAATTCAATGAGAAGAAATGGTGGACCATTGAGAAGCGCGATTTGATTGATCCCAATGGCAGGCCCGTGGGTCAAGGCCCGCAAGTGGTGAGTCAAAACATCCGCGTGGTGGTGCTGATGCGCGGGGTGCCGCTGCGGATTAAGCGCAACAGCGACAATCCCGATTTGGTGGCGACCGAAGCGGATGAGGCCAGCGTCGACAGCGAGATCGCATCACTCGGTCTCCTCGGCCGTCCGTTGGCCGGACCGATGGAGAACCGTTATTTTCAGTCCATGCGCCGGTTTGCCGATCACTACGAGGCGCGCGGCCAGTTGATCGTCGGTCGGCTCGATGCCGCAGATGACGCGACCGTCAAGCGCATGATCGAGGACTCGCTCAAGGCCGAACATGACGGATTATGGGGACGGGCTGCCATAGATTTTGCGCTGAAGGACGGTGCCTATCTCGAAGGTGAACAATGGCTGGGCAACTGTGTGAAGCTCTGCCGCGATACGGGCATCCCAGTCTTCGCCGAGCGCAGCCGGGAATTGTTGCGTGACGAGTGGCCGCTGCCCGACACCATTTTATATTTTGGCTGGTATGCGGACAACATTCAAGGCGCGCTGGCATCACCTGACTTCCGCTTCAAGCCGGGTGCGATCGCCAGCCACCTGCATTCCTACAATGCCGCGCTGCTGCGCACCAAGACCGAACACTGGTGCGGCCCGATGCTGGACCACGGCGCGGCGGCGGTGTTGGGTAATGTGTGGGAGCCCTATTTGAAACTTACCACGCACTTTGATCTGGTGACGGCGCGGCTGCTGGATGGCTTCACCTTGGGCGAGGCCATGTGGAGCGGAACGCCGGCGCTCTCCTGGATGAACGTGCTCGTCGGTGATCCACTTTATACCCCGTTTCCCAAGGGACGGCAGAATATCGCCAAGCAAAAGCAGGATGAAGATTATGCCGTGTATCGTGACATTGCCCAGCGGCTTCTGTTGCAGGATGCAAAAAAATTCCGTCGCGAGCTGATCCAATCGGCCACGGATAAAAACAGCCCTCGACTGCTGGAGTTTGCCGGGCTTTTCTCCACGCTGGAAAGCGCGTTTGGCGAAGCCGAAGATTTTTTCACTCACGCGGGCTCGCTTCACGCAAGTGCTGCAGATCAATTGCGCTGCGCGCTCTACGCCGCAGAACTGGCACAGCGAAGGGGGAAAGTGGAAGATGGGCGCGACCTGTTCAAAAATATCTCAACGGATCCACGTTTCTCAAAACTTCCCGGCCGCAACGCCGCACTGGCGTTGGAAAAAGAGGCGCAGTTGAAGAAGTGAATTTAGGCAGGAGAATATCCCCATTTTTCTGCAGCGTTATCTTCCAAGAGGTTGGCAAAATGCGGTGCATATGCCGCATGATTTGGAGTGCTCTGAATAAGTCAGAGCTTTCCCATGCTGCGACATACCAGAGAGGGGACTTGTCGCCGCATTCCAAATTCACAGCTACCGGCCTCCCGGCTGCGCAACTTCACCGCGCAGGCTGGCGCGGAGTGGGCGTGGTTCCGGTGGTCGAGTCGAAAGTCCCTACCAATGGCACTCCCATCGGCCCGACGGGAATGTAAATCGTCGTGTGATTGGGCGAATTGATCATGCTTTTTTGGGATTCCAGCGCCTCATGCTGGATGTAAAGCGGTGTGAGCTTTTGGTTCACCACCTCCATGGCGCCGGCGATGCCCTCGGCTTCGACGATCCGCTTTTTCTTGTCCATCTCAGCCTGATCGATCTCGATTTTTTTCCGCTCCAAATCCTGCGTCGCCGCGAGCTTCAGCGCCACGGCGTTGGCGACCTGCTCGGGATACTGAATGTTACCAACGACGACGCTCATGATCTCAAACGGCGTTTCTTGGCTGATCGCGAGAATACGGTCGAATACGCGCTTCCCGATGGGCGTGATGTCATCTTTGATTTTCATTCCGTCATGTTGCTGCACTTCGTCGCGCGCGAAGGTGCGAAGCGGTTCACGCAGGAAGTTTTTGTATGAGTCCTCGACGAGCGCATCCGCTTTGTCCGCGCCATACATCGTCGAGTAGTGCTCGATAAAATCCTTCACCTTGTCAGGGCGGATCTTCCAAACGACATGCACTCGGAACACGATTTTTAAATTGTCCTTCGAGAGCACGGCCTCGGTGCCTTGGAACTCCTCGTTGTAGGTGTAGGGAGTGATGCTGACGTTGGTGACTTTCATTAACCAAGTGCGCCCCGGAGAGGTCGGTCCGTTTTGAGTGCCGATGAATTTCTCCCTCCCAAAAATCGCACCCTGTGTGAGGTAGCCGACGTATCCAGCGGGCGTAACCGGATTGCCCGATCCTATAAACCAAACAGCGATCAGTGCGACGATCGCAAATATCAGCAGCATAATAATTCCAGTGCGCAGTCCGACTCGAGAAGAATTCATATCGATGCTTTTCATGCCCGCGATTTATGACAGTTCTTTAGCCACAATGCGAGCACTTCCCGCTTGGAGATTGCTTTCTTGAGTGCCGGGCCGGAGTGATTCAAATGTCGTGATTGGCAGGAAAATATCTTCATTCTTCTGCCATCGTTAACTTATATAGCATCTTATTTTCTGGAGAATGGCCCGGTTGTCTTGCTCTTGCTGAAATGTTTGCTGGCAAACTGGTGGGGGACTGGTCGGCTCGTCGACTGGCTGATAGAATGACATTCCTTCTTGAGTAGTATTGCGATCAAATAGCCAGTGCATTGTTGCTGGCCCGAATGCCAAACCATCCGGCAACCATTCATGCCATTTCGATCAAACAAGCTTTCCAAATATTTTGCTTTCGGGATCGTCCTGATCCTGCCTCCGACTTTGTCCCTGGCTGCAGTCGCCGCACAACATCCTGGAGCTGCGATTTATCAGAAGCTATGTATGGAATGCCATGGGAAGAACGGTGGGGGTGTCGCAGGAAAGTATGACGAGTCACTCGCGGGCGACCGCAGCCTGGAGGCGCTGGCCCACAAGATCGAGAAGACCATGCCGGAGGACAACGAAGGGGC
>JAIOQF010000305.1 GCA_021413535.1 Verrucomicrobiota bacterium | reverse complement strand
GTGGAATCATTCAAGCAGGGCTGGCTCACGGTGCCGCTCGCAAAGGATGGCGCGGTGCCCGGCATCGCTGAAGCAGACACGGGCAAGGCTGTGCTTCAAGCAAAACCCGATGGTTACGACGTGATCCTGCCGGACAAAGGCGTCTATGAATTGAAATTGAAAATTTACGCTCCGATCAAGAAAGTAGCGGGCAAACAAACCGTCACGCTGGTGCTGCCGCGCGCTGCGGTTTCGCGTTTCACGGCCACTGTTCCAGGAGCAGGATTTGAGTTTGAAGTCAATCCGGCGGCGGCATTCACGTCGCGCGCATCGGGGGCGGACACGGAGCTTTCTTTTTTCTTCGGCAGCGGCACGAAGTTTGATGTGGCCTGGGGCAAGCCCGAAACAGCCACGGAACTGACCCCGCTGGTCCTGGCTTCGACAGGCCTGACGACCGAGGTGCGCGGCGGTTCGCTGGCCACGAACGCAACTATCAATCTGCGCATCCTGCGCGCCCCCTTGTCGAGTTTTACGTTCCTGATACCTGCCGGGCAAACGGTTCAGGGTGTTACTGGCAGTGATGTGAAAGATTGGAAACTTGAGGCGGCGGGTGACAAGCAAAAACTCACCATCACGCCGAACGCGCCCGTGAAAAATATGTGGAGTGTAAATCTCACTCTCGAAACCGCACTGCCAAAGTTGCCTGCGGAAGTATCTGTGCCGGAGATCATCGTGCAGGGCGCGACCCAGGATCGCGGGGAGATCAGCATCGCCGCTGAGTCACAGCTTGATGTCACGCCCAAGCCCGCCGAGGGCCTTGTGCAGCAGACGCAGACCGCAGCTCCTGCTGGCGGCCTCAGCGCTGTCGGCGGCTACCGTTTTCTCAAGCATCCCGCGAAACTCTCGCTTTCCGTTGCCGAGGCCAAACCGCAGGTGGATGTCGAGAGCCTGACGGTTCTCACCGTGAAACGCGACAGCAATCGCGTGGAGGCGACCTTCCATTACAATATCCGTCGTGTCGGAATCTTCGAGGCGCGCGTGGCCCTGCCTGCTGGATGGACGGGATGGGAAGTTGCGGGCCTTCCGGCGGATGCCTGGAGTTTGGAAAAGGCAGGCGCCGGAGAGGTGCTCGTGCTCAAGTTTAACAAGCAAACTCTGGGCCGCGCGAGCTTCGCCATCCTGGCACAGCAACAGCGCGCGACCCCCACTGAAGATGCGGTCGTGCCCGTCTTCATGCCCCAAAATGTCCTGCGCTACGAAGCCAAGATTGGCGTGGGAGTTCATTCCAGTCTCGAGGTCAACACCAAGAGCAGCGGCGACCTGCGGCTTGATGATGTCAACGCGATCGGCTCCGTGCTTCAATTAAGCGGCGGAAATACATACAGCGGCGCCACGACCATCAATGGCCTCGCACAGATCACGCAGTCACAGGCCAGCATCCAAACCGCGCCCGCCGACACCGAGTTGACCCTTGCTTTCCGTCATCGGGACGCTTCGAAGACGCCAGCTATCCTTTCATTCAAGGCGCGTGATCCCCAGGTGAATGTCGAAGTGCTCACCCTGGTCGAGGCGAAGGAACAATCCTTGCGGCACACTTGGACGCTCGCCTTTGAAGTTGCCTACGCGGCGACCGATCGCTTTGTCCTCGCGGTTCCTAAGTCCGTGGCGGATGACATCCGGTTTGTGGACACCAGCGTGAAGGAGATTCACAAGGATTTCAAAGCGGATGCCAAGCTCTTGCAAAATCTGAAGAACGCCGCCGACTACGTGCTGTGGGAAGTCGTGCTTCGCAATGAGCGAATGGGCGCGTTCCAGCTGGCCTTGAGCTTGGAGAAACCGCTCGCGGCGGGGCAGAAGACAGAGCTGACTCTGTTGCAGGTCCATGTGCCGGGTGCGTTTCAGGAGATCGGGCAAGTCGCAGTCGTGAAGGATGACAGCCTGGAAATTCGTGACTCGAAGACCGAGAATCTTGAGGACATTGATCCCAAGGAATTGCGATCCACCCTTGCGCGCGGCGGGGTCTTTCTTGCTTTTAAATACAAATCACAACCGCTCAAGCTGACGCTTGATGTGGCCAAGAACGCTTATCTTGAAGTGCCGCAGGCCATCGTCACGCAGAGCCTTCTCACCACCGCCGTCTCCACGGACAAGGCCCAGCCCACCGAGGCCGTGTATTGGGTGAAGAATAATGCGAAGCAGTTTCTTACGGTGCAGCTTCCCAAGGGCGCGCGACTGGTCAGCGACATCTTCGTGAACGGCAGCACCCAGCAGCCCATGCACCGCGAAGGCTCCGACGATCTGCTGGTGCGACTGCCTACGGGCGGCAGCGTGCGGCGCAATTCTTTCCCCGTGCGTTTTGTTTATGAGATGCCAAGTCCAAAGGCCGGCGAGAAGCTTGGCTGGTGGGGCGGGTTCAAGATCGAGCCACCTACGCTCAGTGGCATCGGCGTGCTGGAGTCGCATCATCAGTTGTATCTTCCCGAAGATTATCACTACACAAGCTTCGAAGGCCCGATGACGCAGAGCATCGAGGACCGGGGCTGGTCGCGGGTGCGTGGCATGACGCGCCTGAAAAACATCGCGGATAAATTCATCCCCGTCTTCGGTCCGCAGCTTGATGCGCCGGGAGAGGCATGGCATCCCATCACCGGACTTCCCGAGCAGCAGCGCGCGAGCCTCGATTTCCAAGTGCCGCGTCAGGGATTGTCGGTGAAATTCCACCGGCTCGGAGCACCCGCCACCATTGAAGCCAGCTTCCGTTCCCACAAGGTCAGCTTCTTTTATGAAAGCCTCGCGTTTATTCTCGTCGTGCTGTCCGGGCTGCGCAGATGGCGCAAGCCGTTTTCTGGAAAGGTAACCTGGATCGCGGTCGTGGGCCTGCTCGCTATTGTTGCCACCGGCTTGCTTAACGCCGCGAACGGACGCATTGCGAAATCCGTCATGCTGGCGCTGGCGCTGGTTGTCGTCATCTGGTGTGTGCTCGCCGTGATCTTCTTTTTCCGCTCGTTGGGAAATCTGCTGACCCGGCAAAAGCCGGCCCCCGCTAAAGATGAACGGTGCGCACCACCGATTCCAGCATACAAACCGCCCGTTTCAGCCCCCAGTGTGCCCGCTGCTGTCGCTGAAATTAAACCGGCGGAGCCGCTTGAGTTTCCCAAGTTCGACAGTGGTGACGACAAACCACAATCCAAGTGACCGGTAACGCAACCATGATGCGCGCCACAAATCTTTTCTGTCCGGTCTTCCTCCTCGCGATGCTCCTGGCGTTCGCGGCGCACGGCTGCCTGCATCTTCATGCAGCGGATCGCGAACCGGCACGCAAGGAAATCTGGGTGCCCAGCAAGAACCTTGATGAAGTTCTCAAACAACATCCCAATGCTGTTTTGCTTGATCGCGCGCAATATGAGGCGCTGATCCGTGATGCGGGGAAAGTGAAACCCGATGCCGCAGATCAACCACCGGTTAAAGCTGTGATCGAAGGCACGAAGATCAATGTCGATGTCACCAGCGGTGATCCCTACGTGAAGATCTCCGCTAAAGTCTCCGTCATGCATCTCGTGGACGGCTGGGTGGAAGGCGCATTGCTCCGCATTCCCGATTCCGTTCGCGTGCTGAAAGTGGACGGAAAGGAAATAGGCGCATGGGGCGGCGCGGAATCGAAACTCGCCATGCGCGGCAAGGGACGCCATGAAGTGCTGTTTGAATTCCAAGCGCCTGTCATCCGCCAAAACGGAATCTGTCGCGCGGAAATTCCGCTGCTTGGTCGTCCGTTCAAAGTCACCGTCACGCCACACGGCACGGTGAAGCTGCCCGACCGCTGGCCTTTTCACGATGGAGCGGCCGAGCCTCCCATCGCCGCCGAGAAAGTGGCCGGTGACAGCACCATTTTGTTCTGGGAAGAAAATGCACCCGGTGCATCGCTCCCGCAGTCGGTGCTTCATGAGAACGCCAGCTGCATCACGCGAGTGGATGGCATCCAATCACTGACACAGGCGAGGCTCGACATTGAATCCAGCAACGGGCCGCTTCCTGCCGTGTTGCGTTTTGAACTGCCGGATGAAGCCACGCACGTGATCTCGGTGGACAATGCGAACGTCGCTTCCTGGAAACAGACCGGCGCGATGCTGGAAATCACACGCTCCGCCGGGCTGAGTGCGCGCCGCACCTTCATCGTGCATCTCACGCGGCCTGCTCCCGAGGGCGCGAATGCGGATGCGCTTTTGGTGGACCTGCCACGTCTCGTGGGTGCCGCGCGCATTAGCGCGAATGTGGCTCTCGGGGTTGGCGCGGGTTTTGAAATGAAGAGCTGGCAGACACCCGCAGCCGCCGCAGACAACACCTTTCAGGCGGAGGCCGCGAAAGCCGGCCCCATCAACGGCACCGTGCGCTATGACGTTGCGCCGGAGAAAATCATCACCGTCATCCGGCGCGCAGGCGATCACTTCTCCGCAGACGTGGACAATCGCATTGCGCTCTCCACGCATGAAATGACTCTTGAACGCACCATTGCGTTTCGCGGCGAAGAGGGACGCGTGAACCAGGCGGAATTCACCCTGCCGGCGAATGAAGAGTTTATCGCGCTTCAAATGGCCAGCGGCGAACCGATCGAATGGAAACAGCTTGAAGGAATCGCGGACACTCTTGTCCGCAATGCGCAAACCAATGAAGCGGACAAGAGTGTCCGCGCTTCCGTTTTCGAAATCAGATGGCCTGGCGGCTTGCAGAAAGACAAGACCACCACTCTTCAATTGAAGACCCGGCAGGACATCAGCGCGAAGGCCAATACCGGCCAGGGCAGCGAAAAGCTCACGGTCGAGAACCTGCGCTTAACCGGGGCCACGCGTGTCGCGGGTTACGTCGCGCTCGATTTCGATGAATCCTGGAAGGTTGCCACCCTTGACGCCACCGGCCTGGAGACACGCGATGCCCGGACCACGCCTGTAACAGGAAAGATGGCGTGGTTTACCTTGCGCGATTACAAGCTCGCGCTCGACATCGCGCGCAATGAACCGGTGCTTGATGCCACGGTGATTGCCCATGCCCTCCCGCGCGCGAAGCAGGTGGAGATCGAAGGCCAGTTCACGCTTGATGTGACCCGCGCGCCTCTGCGCAAGTTTGAAGTTAAGCTGCCGGTGCCGCTCGCGAAATTGCTCCGGGTGGACTCGCCTCTGGTCGGCGAGCAGTCGCTGGATGAAGCTTCCGGCGTGTGGCATTTCACTTTGCGCAAGGAACTGCTGGGCTGCGCCCATGTTCGTTTTCATCTCAGTCTTCCGGTGGATCAGGCGCAACAAACCGAAGGCAGCCCTGAGCAAAAACAGTTCACCGCCACGCTGCCGCAGTTTTCGTTGCCAACGGCGCGCCGCTTCACGGGTCAGTGGGTCATTGAGGCCAACACCGACACGGAGCTTACTTATGCCACCAAGGGTGTGCAGCCGTTGGATGCGACGCGAGTTCCCGAAGTTGAGGGCTATCAGCCGCGTCACCGGGTTCTGGCCGCTTTCGGTTATACCGCTGCGGCGCAGGAAGTGAAACTCACCGCCACTCGTCACGAACCCAGCGCGCTCATCAGTGCGGTGGTCGAGCAGATGAATCTCACCAGTGTTCTCAGTGCCGATGGCAGCAGTCGCCATCAGGCCGCACTGCTGGTGAAGCACAATGGCCAGCAGTTCTTTTCGGTGCGCCTGCCAAAAGGTGCACTGCTTCTCGCCGCGATGGCTGCGGGGGAAACCGTCAAGCCGATTCGAGCTGGCGAGAACGAAGTGCGCGTGCCTTTGAACGGTGTCTCTACGG
This sequence comes from Verrucomicrobiota bacterium, assembly GCA_021413535.1. GTDB lineage: Bacteria > Verrucomicrobiota > Verrucomicrobiia > Verrucomicrobiales > Verrucomicrobiaceae > VFKE01. Next base: position 5,078 of record JAIOQF010000305.1, on the reverse strand, counting down.
AAAACGGCGCGGTGCCGGTGAAGGTGATCTATGAATTGAGCGCCGCAACGTGGGGCAGCAGCGGGAGTCGCAAGCTGGAGCCGCCCGCCGTCAGCGATGGCGTGCCGGTGCTGAGCGCCACCTGGCGGGTGTATGCCCCCGAAGGAATGGAGGTCAATGTGAAGGGCGGTTTTGGCGAAACAGCAGAGATGTCGCGGACGCCGACACTTCTCGGCCGCATGTTTAATTTTGTGATTAGGCCTGCTATCGTGAGAGATGTTTCGGTAGATTTCCTTCCCAGTGGCGCGAGTTCTTCCAGGGTGCCGATTCTTGGCGATCTCCCAATTATCGGAGAACTTTATGATCGCGATCAAAGACGCGCCGGCGCGCCGCAGAAGTCCGAAACAAATGGCAAGAAAGCCTATGTTTCTCCTTCGGCGAAATCCGGCCTCATCTCACTCGATCTCAAGCTACCGGTCACAGGTCGCATCTTGGAGTTTAGCGGCCATCAAAAACCGGAGGCCCTGCAGTTCACTTACAAAACTTGGGAGCGACAGATTTCCCAAGCCGTCGTCTGGTTGTTGCTCGGGGCTGGCTCGCATTGTTTTTCATCAGGCTTCTCTGGCGCATCGCGCGATGGATGGAAATCAAATGCGAGTGGGTCGTCGCGAAGTGCCGTGGCCTGATCATGCCGCACACCGCGCGCGGCATCAGCGGCTGGCTGCTTATGTTCGCAGGCACAGCGCTTTCTTGCAGTCAGGTTTTTGCCGAGGATGAAAAGCCCGATCCCGCCGCTCATACGGTGATCGTGCCCTATGATATCGGCAAGCCAGTCGATCCGCAGCGGGCGAACCGCTACTATCTTGATTATGCGGAATTTCAGAAACTCTGGGAACTGGCCAAGGAAAACCGCCGGCCCGCGAAACCGGATGATCTGGAGAAAGGCGTGAAGCCGGAGGCGGTCATCAACTCCGCTCTTTATGAAGCGGAAATCTTTGAAGACCGTCTGCATGTCAAAGCGCGCCTCAACGTCATCACGCGCGGTGGCAAATGGGTGAAGCTGCCGCTCGCGTTTCAGGCCAACGGACTCGCCATGGGCGAAGTGAAGCTTGATGGCCAAACCGCCGCGTTTCAGGACGGCGCGATCCTGATTGAGGAAAGCGGTGCGCATACGATTGAGATCGTTCTCGATGTCCGGGAAAGCAAAGGCTGGCGCGCTGCGAATCTCAAGCTGCCGCCATCCGCCGCCGCGTTGCTGTCGCTCAAGGTGCCGTCCGCCGATGGCCGCCCTGATTTTGGCGATGCGGCAAATCTCGTTACGGAAGAAATCAAAGACGGTCGCCGCATCTTCACTCTTCCACTTGGCACTGCGGCGAATCTCACTTTTATCCGCACCACCTTTCTTCGGCCCGCGGGTGACACAGCACCGGCCATCTCTGAAAGCAGCATCACCCTCAGCATCCTGCCGCATCTGGAAAAAGTGGACGCCCAGATCAGCTTCGATTTTCCCGGCGTGGAACGCGACCGCTTTAGCGTGCTGCTCGATTCTTCGCTCAAGCCAGTTTCGTGGGATATCCCAAACTTGCGCGAGTGGACCTTGAAAGAGGAGAACGGGAAACTGCGCGCGGACATCCGATTGATCCGTCCGGCCGCTGGCACATTCCGCCTTTCGTTTTCTGCGGAGCGGGTGCTGACAGCCACCGAGGGTGGGCGGAGTGTTCCGTTGATCGAGGGAGTCGCAATCAAGCAGTCATCCGTTTTCCATTTTCAAACTGCGGAGACTTTGCAATCCAAGGTGGAGGCCACAGCCGGCGTGCAGCGCATGGAATCTGCCACGCAAACATCCAGCGGGATGATGGGCGGGGGTGCGTATCGTTTGCAGAAAGATGGCAAGCTCAGCTACACGGTGTCACGCGCGGAAGACCGCAGCACCTCGCGCATCGAATCCGTTTTTCAGGTTAGTCCGCAGAAGGCGGAGATCATCGCCGCGATCACGCTGGACACGGGACGCGGGCCCTTGCTGGATGCGCTCATCGTTGTGCCAGCGGGCTATGAAGTGCAGACTCTAGCAGGACCGCGCGTGCAGTCCTGGCATCGTGATGGCGGCCATGTTTTTGTGCGATTCGATTCGCAGCCCCTGAGTGAAGCCAGGCTGGTGCTTCACGTGGCGAAGACGCTGCCCAAGGCGGACGTCACTTGGAAGCTGGAGCCATTGCTGCTGCCGCAGTTCAAGAAGCACGAAGGAACTGTTCTCATCGCGGCTCATGCGGCGGACGACGTGAAGCTGGAGTTTGATGGCGCGGATCGAAAGCTGCGCGAAGTGGATCCCGCGACGATTCACGCGGTGGTCAGCGTCGCACCGCCGCTCATGGTGAAGCGCGCCCTGAGCATTGAAAAGCCCGACTGGACGGCAAAGGTGACGCTGACGCGGCAGACGCCGAAATTCGCCGTGGATGCCGTGCTCCTTGCCCAGGCGACCGATGAGGGCTTGAAGTTCTCCCAGCAAATCGGCGTGCTCATTGAGCAGGGCGCGCTGAACAGCTTAACCTTGCGAATGCCCAAAGATCTGCCCGAGGCCCGCGTGCTCGGCGCGCTGGTGCGCGATGCGCAGTCGAAAGTGGTTGGTGAGACGCGCCAGTATGATGTGACGTTTCAAGCCGATGTGCTGGATCGTGTGGATTTCTCCCTGGACTTTGAGCTGCCTATTGAGGGCGAGAAAGTTCTGCCCGTTCTTCAAGTGGCCGGTGCCAGCCGCATGCAGGAATTTTTAATCGTGGACAATGCCTCGTCGCGCGAGATGAAAACGAACGCAGGCGGCGCGGTGTCTGTGGTGAAGGAGTCACTGCCTTATGTGCCGGAGGGCTTGTTGCGTCCTGTCTTTTTCCGTGCGGACGATAAGTCATCGGTGAAGCTCACCTTCAGCCAGCTGGAGAGCACGGCTGGAAACGCGGCCATTGTCACGCTGGCGGAAATCACCACCGCCCTGCGGCCCAACGGCGAGCGCATGGAGACGGTGGTATATTCGCTGGCGAATCGTTCGTTGCAGTTCCTGCCGGTGAAGCTGCCCGCTAAAGCCGAGTTGATTGAGGTCAGCGTGGGCGGCCAGAACGTGCGTGCGGATGTTGGAGGAAGTGAAAAGATGTATCTCGTGCCGCTCATCCAAATGAGACCGGGCGAACTCTCGCAGCAAGTGCGTTTGGTTTACCGCCTGCCCGCGCTCGAGAAAAATCTGGCGACGGAGCAGATGTTGGATGACCCGGAACTCGTGGGTTTGTCGGCGGAGCGCACGCTGTGGAATGTCTGGTTGCCGGAGAAATTCGCGATGAAGAAGTGGGACGGCAATATGGAGGAAGTGCCTGAGGTCGTCGTCGAAGACGAGAAACAGATGCAGAAAGTATCCGATGCGGCCCGGTTGAATCGCTTGCTGCTGAGCGGCAATCTGGGAGAGCGCGATGTCAAAGAAGCCTGGGGCAATGCGAACAAGGCTCTCGACGAAGTGAAGAGCTATCAGGCGAAGAAACGGTCTGGCGCGAAACCGCGTGAGATGAACGACCCGAAGGCGGCGGAGCAGCGCGAACAGCAAGCCCTCAAATACGACCTTGAACTCGAGAAGCAGTTAGATACCCAGGGCACGCTGCTCTCGAGAAATGGTGAAGCCCTCAATAAAGCCACGGAGCAGCCGCAGGCCAAGGTGAAGACGGGCAAGGATGCCAACGCAAACTGGAAAGGCCAGGAGGGCGGCCAGACCATCGTTATCAATCCCAATAACACCGTTGTTGGGCTGAATGGAGGCAACGTTGTGAATTTCAATGATAACGTGCAGGTGGATCAAAACTTTCTGGCTCAGGGCAACACCAGTTCGTCGTCGCTCACGATGTCTGGTTCAGGAAATTTGACCCTCTCCGGTGAGAATACATACAAAGGAACCACGACTGTCAGTGCTGGCACCTTGACCGTGCCGAATTCACCTAAGCCCAAGGCGGAGCCACCTGCCCAGCCGCAAGCGCTAGTTACCAACAATGCGCGGGCTTCGCAGGCTGCCACGTATCCGCAGGGACAGGTGGCGGATGCCAGTGGCATCCAGTTGGGCAGTGGTAATAGCGGCGGGCTTGTGCAGAACGGATCGGGAGTGCTGCATTCAGTAGATGGACCCAGTAGAGCGTCGGTCCTGAATGCACCCACCGTAACCACTCGGAGTGGTGCTAAAGCAACCGTCGAAGTCATTAGGGAATTTATCTATCCTTCAGAGTCCAATCCTGCCCAACTCAAACCCGTGGGCCGCGTCTCACTCGCCGTGCAGGTGCCGCTGGAAGGAAGAGTCTATCATTTCCGCAAGCTCAAGGATCATGCCCAGATTGAGATGGACGTGAAGCGTCCGCTGACTTCACGGCAGACTGGCGCGCTGTGGGTCATGGGAATCGGTCTCGCAGCGCTAGCGCTTTTTGAATTTGCGCGCCGGGCATGGAGCAAACGTCGCCGGGTGGTTGCGCTTTGATTTGCGCTTTCTTCGCATCTGCGAAATATGAAGGGATGGCGCAGGATGTTTCTCCGACGGGAATCTTGACACGCGCGGGGCAGTTTTTGATTTATCTGCTATTCCGCGCGGTGGAGTGCGTTCTGGCACTGCTGCCGGTGGCGTGTTGTGCATGGATCGGGAGAACACTGGGCGCGATGGCGTATTATGTCGTGGCCGGGCATCGCAAGGTGGCGCTGCGGAATCTGCAAATTGCGTTTGGCCGGGAGAAGGACGAGCGCTGGCTGCGGGCGGTGGCCCGGGCGCATTTTAAAAGTCTCGGCGGGAATCTGCTCTGCAGTCTCAAGCTGCCGCTGATGCGCGAGAAGGATATTCTGCGGCGTGTGACCTGTGAAGGCCGGGAGCACATCGAAGCCGTGGCGCTCTCGAACCGACCGTTGATATACGGGATCTGTCACATGGGATGCTGGGAGCTGCTTACGCAGGTTCCATCACTCATCACCTTCGATAAAAAACCGGCGAGCATTTATCAACCGCTGGCCAATCCGTGGCTGGATGCGCATGTGAAGCGGCGGCGGGAAAAACTGGGCTACGTGCTTTTCGATCGCAATGATGGATTCGCCGG
>JAIOQF010000304.1 GCA_021413535.1 Verrucomicrobiota bacterium | reverse complement strand
GCTTCGTCCCGGCGACTCCGGTGGAGCATCCAATGGTTACCTGAGCATCGGGGGGAGCCTGACGGTGAACGCTGGATCGCAAGTGCAGTTGGGCCTGACTGAGAGCTTCAAAGTGGATCCCAGCTTCAACTGGTATCTCGGTAGCGCGTTGGATTACCTCACGACCGGTGCGGGGACTCAAATTGCCTCGCAGACCGTGTATGACAGCTATTGGGGCAGTTCCAGCATCACGACTTTGGGCACGGACTTCAACTACGACACCATCAAGATCGGCGGCAGCCTGACGATGGACTCGTCAGGCAGCAGCAACTACCCGACAGTCTTTGTGACAGACGGTGGGCTGAATCCAGGAGTTACCTACACCTATGGCAGCATCTTCAAGCTGCTGGATTGGAATAACGTAGGATACCTGACGCAAGGAGCCAATAGTGGAAGCTTCGGAGCGAATGCGACGGATCTGGTGCTGCCGGGTCTTGCGGCTGGCTACAGCTGGGACACGACCGCGTTCAGCACCTTTGGTGTGGTGGTGGTCATTCCTGAACCCGGGCGCATGATGCTGATGTTCTTCGGACTGGCCGCGCTGTTCCTGCGCCGCCGGCGGAACCGCTGATAGCCGTGGTGGCGGATGTCCCATACGCCATCTGGACAGAAGAATAGCCATCGCCTTCCCAGAAGGAACGCGGACATTCCTGTCCGCATTAGCAAAGGAGGCGGGGCTTATCAGCACCGGTTCGAAGCTTTTCCTGCTGCGAAAGTCAGCATTCATGTGAAGGGCCGCATGAGCCACTTTTATCCACTGCCCCCAGGACGTATGAGACATCCGCCACCACATACATCTTCCGCGACACTACGCGACGAATGCTCCAGCGACCGCGCGGCTTCAAGGTTCGTTCGGGGCTTCCAGCTGATGATAAAGCATTTGAGCCGCTTCGCCGCGCGTAAGATTCGCGTTTGGATTGGATGGGGCTGGCAATTCTTTACGAAGCATTCCCGACAGGATCCGGACCGCGTCAGCACCGGTCAACGAGGCGTCGGGGTGAACGCGGGCGGCGGGTGATTCCGTCCGGGTTTCTGCTTTGGCTTTTCCCCTGGCTTTGGGTTTGCCGCTCTCTTCATAGTCGAGGAAAGGTTTGGCAGATTGGGTGGAGTGATCGTAGATGGTTTCGATGTATTTGAATGCGGGATGACCGCGCGGCACATCCTCGAAATGCGAGGCGGTGATGCTGAGCGGGATTTGCAGGGCTTTCACCAGCATCCGTGCGAATTCGCCGCGCGTGCTGAGATCGTTCGGACGGAATTCGTAGGCTGCGGGATAAGCGCGAAGTCTTTCGGAGTTTGAATCGCTCCAGCAGAAATCTTCAATGCCGAGATCGCCTGCCGCGCCGAGTAGACTGAGCCTTTGCACGGCGTAAAACGCAGGCGCATCGGCGGGCAGGTCGCTGAAAAATATGAGCGCGCATTTTTGCCGCAGCAGTTCCTTCTGGATGGCGGGCACGGGCACATCGGCCAGCTCCACTCCGCGCGTGATCGCCAGTGCGGCGGCGACACCGGCGGCTTGGCCTAGTTCCGACCACACGGGTTCCATGCGGATGCTGCTCATGGCGATGTGGGTGCTGGAAATGCCGACGGGGAAGATGATGCCCTTGCGTTCGCGCGGCAGCAGTGCGCCGTAGGGTATCTGGTAGGGTGCGGTGATGTCGAAGGTGTGGAGCGTGCCCTCGGCGGCACCGGGGCCGGAGCGCGGTTCGGGTCGCATGGTCGGATTCTGCACATGGTGGGAATCCACGTTATAGACGCCGATGGCCACGGAGTCGGCGTGGAGCGGGCCGCGGAGTCCGTTTCCGCGAAGGTCCTTGTGCATGTCGCTTTCGGTCACGGTGTATCGGCCCTCGATGCGGCGGCCCTGGCGGACGTAAAGGCGGTAGGGGAAGTTTCCGTTGTCGGTGAACTCATCGTCGGGCAGGCCGATGTTGGGCGAGCCGCCTTTGGTCTGGATATAGTAGAGATAGCCGAGGTCGTGATTGCGGAAAATTTTCGCGATTTCCGCTCGCTCATCCCAATTGGCGAGCACCCAGCGCGTGCCATAACCGGTGAGGTCGCCGCCCCAGTTCACTCCGAGCAAATCGAATTTTCCATTTGGGATGATGGCGGGCGTCTTCGGGTTCCAGTCGTATTTTGCCGGGTCGTAGCCGGGCGGCGGGCTTTTCAAAAGATAGGGATGATCCGGACGGCCATAGTTTTTCCCAACGATGCGATAAGTGAACGCCATCGAGCGGTCGTCGGACTCGCCAGTGCTGCCGGGCAGGATGGTGTTGGGCAGTGTGTCGGAGACTTTGCGGAAAAAGTCGGTGTAGATTTTTCCAGCGTGCGGCTCCTCCGGCGAACGCGCTTCGCGCCCGATACGGAACGGGACTTTGGCAAACGCTGCGAGATCCGCTTCGTAAGTGGCGTCAATGATGACGCTGCCCATATAAGTGTGCCGAGCGCCGAGCCTGCCTTGCAGGTCATAGTCGCGCGTGATAACGCCAGTGACACGGTCGCCGCTCATCACCACGTCCACCGGGACTTCATTGAAGCGCGTGGTGATGCTCTTTTGCTCTGCGACGAGTTCCGCGTAGATGCGCGCCGCAATGTGCGGCTCCCACGCACGGCCGACGGCGGTGTTCCAGCGCTGGCGCGGGTCTTGTTTTAAGTGCGCTTTCACGATGGGGTCTTCCGCGCACTTTTCCCGGTGATACGCAGTGACGCGCTGGCGGAATTCCTCCATCACGCCGGTATTGGATTCGATATATTGGTCGTCCAGCCGGAGCACGCCGGAGGAAAGCGCCCCGCCCAGCACCGGTGCCTGCTCGACGATAACGACGCTCTTACCCATGCGCGCCGCCGCGATGCCCGCAGCAATGCCAGCCGGCGTGCCGCCGATTACCACCACGTCATATCGCGCCGGTTCGGATGATGATTCCGGGGCCGCGCTGACGTGGAGTCTGGCCGACAGCATCAGGGCGATGGCGAGTGTGAAGTGGTGGATGAGTCTCATCAAGTGTAATGAATGTTGGAGCTCGTTTGATTGCGGGACTATTTCGCAGGTTTCGCCATTTCGCGCTTTTGGAGAGCCGTCTCGATGCTGGCCACGACCTGTTTGGCGAGCAGGGTGGAGCCTTCCGGCTTGAAGTGCACGTTGCCGGGGCTGGCACTGTGCTTGCCGCCGAAACTTTTTGAAACTGCGTAAAGGTCGTCAGTGGGGATGCTATGGCGCTCCATGATTTTTGCGGCGATGGCGTTGTATTTTAAATCGTCGCCGACGAAACGCCCGACCTCGTTCTCCGGCACGACGGTCGTGCTGGCCCAGATGAGACTGGCGCCGGTGGCCTTCAAGCGTGTGACGAGTTCCTCCAGATTCTTTTCGTAATCGGCAGGTGGAACGGACTGCTTGCCGTTCACTTTGTCGCGGTGCCCCTGGTTGTCTGCCTTGGGATTGCGGTAACAAAGATCGTGCAGGCCCCAGTTAAAATGAATGACGTCCCATTTGTTCGAGCCAAGCCATTTGGTGAGATTGTCGAGTCCTGCATGGGTGTCTCCGCAGTTGTCTTTTGGCCGGAAAAGGTTGGCCTTGCCCGCAAGCCCCTCGCGCACTTCAACGGTGTAGGCGATGGAAATCGAGTCACCAAGAATGAGGACATTGGGCAGAGAACTGTCAACCTTGCCGGGTGCGGCCTTCATGCCCTTCTTGTCAGGTTGCGGTGTGAAAAATTCCGCCTGCCTCGCTGGAGGCTGGGTGGTTTTCGGGGCGTCCGTGCTCGTCTTGGAGGCGGGCTGCCGAGCATCGTCCTGTGCCATCGCGGGCAAAGCCAAGAATAAGATGGTTAGCAGGAAATGAATTTGTTTCATGAATTTTGTGAAGTTGGGAATTTGAGCATGGCAGCGCGAGCGAGGAGTGTTTATTGCCGCCGCCTTGCGGTATTACGGAAAGATAGAGTGGTAAATTATTTCTGTTTGTCGAAATGGAAGGTGCGGGTGGTTCCGTCGCGAGCCTCCAAGGTGATGGACTGAATTTGTGTTTCCGGCGATGGTCTTGGGAGATTGATTCGGAGATGGATGAGGCGGCCAGAGACGGGCATTTCAATTTTGACATCGTGCCATTCCGGGCTGGCGGGCCAGTCGAAGGTGGTGGTCTGTCCGGGCGGAAAGTCAGCATCTGATTTCACGCGCCAGCTCACGGCGCCCTTTCCACCGGCGGAAGTGCGGATGCGCACCGTCAATGTGACGGGGCCGGGCAGATCCAGCGCGTTGCGCGTAATGACCGCCGGACCCTTCGAGGATGCTTCTTGTGAGATGGCGAGCACGCCATTTTTTGTCTGGAGAGAGCAATTGCGTCCCAGCCAGCCCTGCGTGCCGGTAGATTCATCCGCCGTTGCAGGCATTGATACATTTGTGCCGCCGGCTTTTGGTTCTGGCGAGATGGTCTTAGTGACATGATCGGCAAAGAACTTGTCGTCCTCCGTGTTCTTCGGCTCCGGCACGCCGGGCGGGTTGAGTGTGGCGCTCCAGGCTTTAAGTTTATTCTCCAAGCGCGCGACTACATCGGGATGTTGCGCGAGCAGGTTGTTCGCGGCGAGTTCGCCTTCGGGGTTCGTGACGTTGAAGAGGAACTTCTCGTGGTCGCCGAGCACGATGAGCTTCCAAGGGAACTCCAGCACCGCTGCCTGCGAGCGCCAGCGCCAGAACAGATAATCGTGCGGCGCGGCCTTGTTTGCGCCGGTGAGGAAGGGCATGAGATTCACGCCGTCGAGTTTTTTGTCGTGCGGCAGACCGGCCAGCGCGACGGAGGTGGCGGTCACGTCGAGATTGATTACGGGATGCTCGTAAGTCTGCCCCGCCGGAATGGCGCCGGGCCACGCGGCGACAAACGGCGTGCGCGTGCCGCCGTCTGTGAGCATGCCCTTTTCGCCGATGAGCGGGGCGTTGAGTGAGCCGTCCCAAGCGCCGGGTTTCAGCGGCGCGCCGTTGTCGCTGATGAAAAAGATGAGCGTGTTTTTTTCAGCGTTCATCTCGCGCAGCTTGGCGCGGATTTTTCCGAGACCGTCGTCCATTGCGGCGATCATCGCGAGCGCCTGGCGGCGTTCCTTTGGGAGGTTTTTTGGAGTTTGGGAAAACCACGGCTCTGGCGACTCCAGCGGCACGTGCGGCGCAAACCACGCCAGGTAGAGGAACCAGGGTTGCGAGGGAATTTTTGCCCTGCGGTCGAGGAAGGAAAGCGCGGCCTCGGTCTGCACTTCCACGCGGAAACGGTCATCTGCGACGACATGCGGCGCGTCCTTGAAAGGCCTGCCATCAAGACCATGCGAGGCGTGATAGCGTCGCATCGTGCCGCAGAAGTATTCGTCGAATCCGAGATGGTTCGGCAGG
>JAIOQF010000316.1 GCA_021413535.1 Verrucomicrobiota bacterium | reverse complement strand
AGCCCTGCCCCGAGAACAATAAAACCACTTTTTTAATCATGTGGCGGGGATGTAAGATCAATCATTCGACCCTGACAAGTTAAAGCTTGGCCCGAATAAAATGCGCATGGTGCACCACGCAATCTTCCAGCAGTTCCGCCGCACGGGTGACAGCCTCGGCCACGGGCATGTCCTCTGGTTTCGCCTGCCAGATTGCGTCAAAAATTTTCATTAGTTCATCTCGTGATTCCACCAGCCCTCCGATTCCCACCACCGGCTTCCCGGCGGCACGCGCCATTCCCGCAACCCCGACGGGGCCTTTCCCGTTTAAAGACTGGGCGTCGAGCCGCCCCTCACCGGTGATCACCAAATCCGCCTGTGCGATTCGCTCGCGCAGGCTGGTGATGTTCGCGACTAAATTGAAGCCGCTGCACAATTGCGCGCCGCAGAAACTCATCAGACCAAAACCGAGCCCTCCCGCGGCACCAGCACCTGGTATGTCGCGATGATCGCAGGCGAGATCCCGCTGCACCATGTCCGCGAGGCTTTGCAGTCGAGCTTCGAAAAACGCGATGTCGGTCACTCCCTTTTGCGGACCATAAATGCGCGTGGCACCTTGTTCACCCAGTAGGGGATTGGTCACATCCGAGGCCACGATGATCTCGCTGTTCCATGTCGGCGGACGTTCGATTCGGATCACACGTTCCCATTCCGACGGTAAATCTGAAACCTCATTCCCTGAAGCATCGATAAACCGAAAACCCAGCGCCGCTGCCATGCCGATTCCGCCATCGTTAGTGGCGCTGCCTCCGATGCCAATGATGATGCGCCGCACACCTTGCTGCTGCGCATGTCGCATCATCTCGCCCGTGCCGTATGTGCTGGCACAATGCGGATTCAGCGGCTGGTCGCTGACCAGCGCCAGACCCGATGCAGCGCTCATCTCCATCACGGCATCCGTGCTTCCTTCCCGGTGAATCAAACCGTAGCGTGCAATGATTTTGCGTCCCTGCGCATCGTGCACCGGCGCATTGAGCCACTCTCCCCCCAGCGCGGTGATCACGGCATCGGTAAAGCCTTCTCCGCCGTCGGCGATGGGACAAATTTCAATTTCACCGGTAACACCTCCGCGTCGCAAACCTCGCACGACGGCTTCTGATGCCGCCTTCGCCGTCAGCGAGCCTTTAAACTTGTCGAATGCCAGAAGGATGCGCACGGCGTAGAGCAACCACGAGCCGCGCAAGAATCAAGCGCGATGTGCCTCGGAAGCATTCGCCGACAAATCAAAACCCGGCGCGCTTTAACGTCAGATCCAATTCCCGCTGAAAGACGGGAATGTCCGCAGGTGGTGGCTTGTAGCCCGGGGACGGTGCATTCATCCCGAGCCGTCCCATCTCATCCAGATACCACGAAGCGATCTTCCCATCGCTGAAGGTCACCTTGCCACTGGCCAGCATTCCGGGGATTGCAATCGTATCGAGAACCACTGTCGCCTTGCCACCCGTCGGCGGAGGCACCGGCGGCAGAGTTTCCGCTTCGACGGTTTCATCGCCTGGCAACTGCGGTTCTGGAGCCACAGCCTCTTTTTCCTTCGGCGGAGCCTCCTTCGGTTTTTCCAGCAGCTTCAACCCCAATTCAGCCAAGAGTAGCCGGGAGTCGAGATAAGTTAACGTCACGTCGTGTTCGCGTTTTAATCGGTCTTGAATTTCATTCAAGTTGGCCCCGTCCGCGACCCATTGCCTGACCGCTTGATCCTGTTCTGTCGTAAGTTTTGCCATGTGAATAGTGCAATCATGCTAGGCGCGCACCCTGCAAAAGCAACCCGAGAGGCGACTTCGCGACATAAAAACTCCGCCGTGTTCACGGCGGAGTTTGGTGATCAAAACCTGTCGCCACCGATCACAACCAGCCGTGCGCATCACGCACCTTGATCATCGCGGCGAGAATCTTGTTCCAAGTGTCCTGTTTTTCCAACACGGCGTTCGGGAACATGCAACCATCCCAGCAGATGTGCTTGATGCCACGCGCGGCGGCGTCTTTCAGCCAGTAGCCAGCGCATTTGGTGATATCGAGCTTGCCCCTGGGATCATCCGCCAGGCAATGCCGTCCAGTCTTGTCATGAGAACCACTGCCGTGCACAGTTCCGTCGTTTTGTGCCACATGGAAATCGATGGTCCACGGACGAAGAGCGTCAGTCATCTTTGTGTAGGCGGCGTCGAATTGTTTCGTTGTATAGCCCCTCTTGAGCAGCGCGTGCTTGGGTTCATTCACACCGAGCAAATAAAGATAAGTATGCGCCATGTCCGCCTGAAAGCCGACAGTGCCCGGCATGTCCACCTGTTCGAGCAAGGCGACCATGTGCTTCCACGAGTGCATCCCCGCCCAGCAGACTTCACCTTCTGCGGCGAGCCGCTCCCCGTGCGCGATGGCGACCATGCCGGCTTCGCGGAACGTGGCGGCGATTTTCTTCGTGTTAGCTGCCGACCCCTTTGCCCAATGCGCGGGGCTGTCAGCAGCGTCAATGCGGATGGCACCATACTTCCGTGCTCCATGCCGATTCAAGATGCTGGCGATGCGACAGGCTTTTTTTACAGCGAGAACAAATTTTGCGCGTTGCTCTGGGCCGCCCATGGAACTATCGCCCACGGTTCCGGGCCAGACCGGAGCTACGAGCGAACCGATGGCGAGTCCCTTGGCCGCAATCTTGTCAGCCATGCGCTTGATGTCGTCGGCGCTGGCATCGGGATCGATATGCGGATGAAAGAGAAACAAATCCACGCCGTCAAATTTTTGTCCGCCGACACTCGCCTTTGCGGTGAGATCGAGCATGCGGTCGAGGCTGATCGTGGGTTCCGCACCCGTGCCGCCTTTGCCGACAAGACCGGGCCACATTGCGTTGTGAAGTTTGGGAGAGGAGTATGCCATAATGATGTGGGATTTGGTTAAGAGCGCGAGAATAGAGATGCGCCACCAAAATGCACGCAAAAAGTGTGATGGGCACCATCAGCCGACCGCCGCAACGCTGGCCCCGGCCAATTCTGCGGTGTGAGTCAGACTCACCCGCCAGTCGCGGATGCCCAGCTCGCGCGCTTTCAGCGCCGCCCCTCCGTGGAGCATGACGGAGGGCGCACCCTTTGCATCACGCTGCACCTCGATTTCGCGCCAAAACACTCCCTCGGCCAATCCCGTGCCCAGAGCCTTGGCGACCGCCTCCTTGGCCGCAAAGCGCGCCGCATAATGCATCGCCGGACTCGCGCAAGTATCACAGTAAGTCACTTCCCCCTCTGTAAAGACTCGCGCTTTAAACTGGTCGCCACTCTTCTCCAGCATCGAACGAATGCGCGACACCTCCACAAAATCGAGACCCAAAGAGATAAGGTTCATCCACCGTATCCTCCCATCACCACCAGCATCTCCCGCACCGATTCGCGAAGACCGATAGTGATCGCTCTGGAAACCAGGTGATGTCCGATATTCAATTCCGCGAGATACGGCACGGCAAAGAGATCGCGCACATTCTGAGTAGTGAGACCATGACCAGCATTCACTTGCAGTCCGAGTGAATGCGCCAATTCTGCGGCCGCGCACAGTCGTTGCACCTCGGCCTCGCGTTCCTTGCCGAAGGAATTGGCAAAGGTTCCCGTATGCAATTCTACCATGTCCGCGCCGCAGTCAGCGCACGCATGAATGTCCTCCAGCACAGGATCTACAAAATAACTCACGCGCGTTACGTTCGTCTTGAGCCTCGAAGTTGTCTCCTTTAGTGCTGCGGCATGCGCGGTCACATCCAGCCCGCCTTCGGTGGTGATCTCCTGGCGGTTCTCCGGCACCAGACAGACGAAATCCGGCCGCACGCGCAACGCGATCTCCACAATCTCCGGGGTGTTGCCCATCTCCAGATTCAGCTGCACGCTCAGCTCCTTCTTCAGCAAAAAAACATCCGTGTCGACAATGTGCCGCCGGTCGGCGCGAAGATGCACCGTGATCGAATGAGCGCCTGCAGCCTCGCACTCACGCGCGGCCTCCAAGATGAGGGGCTCCGCATTGATCGAGTCCGGCATCTGCGCGTAACGCGCCTGCCGCAGCGTGGCCACGTGGTCGATGTTGACGCCGAGATGGAGCATGTGAGGAGGAGTTGAAAGGTTGAATGGTTGAGATGTTGAACCGAACAATGAGCAGGCTTGAGCTTATCAACAGTAAACCCTTCAACCTTTCAACCCTCCTCAGTGTTTGAAATGCCGTTGCCCAGTAAACACCATCGCTATATCCCGCTCGTTCGCGGCGGCGATGACCTCTTTGTCTTTGACGGATCCGCCGGGCTGAATGGCCGCCGTCGCTCCTGCATCCGCAGCAGCGATTAAACCATCGGGGAAGGGGAACATCGCATCGCTGCCCACCGTGCTGCCTTTGAGTGAAAGCCCGGCCTCTTTCGCTTTCCAGACGGCGATGCGACACGAATCCACCCGGCTCATCTGACCGGCACCGATGCCCAGCGTGCGGTCGCCCGTGGCGAACACGATGGCATTCGACTTCACATGTTTCACTACACGCCAGGCAAAGCGCATGGACTCGATTTCCTCGCGCGTCGGCGGACGCTCAGTCACGACCTTGTTTTCAATATCATCAAGGCCCAGCGCTTCGTAATCGCTGTCCATGACCATCAATCCTCCGGGCGCGCTGCGGATCACCGGCTGTTTCAACGCCTCTTCCACACTGGGCAGCATTTCCATGAGCCGGAGATTTTTTTTCTTCTGTAACAACGCCCGCGCATCAGCCTCGTATTCCGGTGCGATGATGATCTCGGTGAATATCTCGCCGATGATCTTGGCCAGGCCCAGTGTCATCGGACGATTGATCACGATCACCCCGCCGAAAGGCGCCTGCTTGTCCGTCTCAAACGCCTTCTCCCAAGCCTCGCGCAAATCTTCCTCCGCACAGCCCACGCCACAGGGATTGGTGTGCTTCAAAATGGCTACCGTAGGTCGGCGGAACTCGCGCACCAGCGCGGCCGC
>JAIOQF010000315.1 GCA_021413535.1 Verrucomicrobiota bacterium | reverse complement strand
TCAACCAGCAGGATCCGAAGAATCCGTTCTATCTCTACCTTACCTTCAACGCCCCGCACACGCCCTATCAAGCGCCACAAGAATACATTGATCGTTACAAAAACATCGCAGACCCCACGCGCCGCATTTACGCGGGCATGGTCACCTGCCTCGACGATGAAATTGGCCGCGTCGTGGCCGCGCTCGACAAGAAGGGGCTGCGCGACAACACGCTCATCCTTTTCCACAGCGACAACGGCGGCACGACGAACGCCATGTTCGCCGGCCAGATGGCCGACTTGTCCAAAACCAAGCTGCCTTGCGACAACGGTCCCTATCGCGATGGCAAAGGCACGCTCTTCGAAGGTGGCTGCCGTGTTGCCGCCTGTGCCAACTGGCCCGGCCATATTAAGCCCCAGACCGTGGACGGCATCATCCACGCGGTGGACATGTATCCCACGCTGGCCGCACTGGCCGGCGCCTCCACCGCCAAGTGCAAGCCGCTCGATGGCGTGAACGTCTGGGACACCATTGCAGAGGGCAAGCCTTCACCGCGAACCGAAGTCATCTATAATGTGGAGCCATTCCGCGGCGGACTGCGTCAGGGCGATTGGAAACTGATCTGGCGCACGCTGATCCCCACGAGCGTTGACCTCTACAATCTCGCTGAAGACCCCTATGAGAAAAACAACGTCGCCGCCACGCATGCCGACAAAGTGGCCGCGATGCAGGAGCGACTCAATACTCTGGGTAAAGAATCTGCCAAGCCGCTGGCGTTGATGTATGTCGCCAAAGTTGGATTGGCGCACGGCAAGCCAAACATGGCTTCTGAGGATGGGCACGGTCCTGCCATGGTCGAAAAAGACGAACCTTCAATCACTGACGAAGGTGTCGGCGATAACGAAGTGCCGACGGACGCTCCGAAGAAAGGCAAGGCGCACTGATCTAATTGAGGAACCTAGTGCAGAGCCATTCTCCGTGAGCGTAACGCACGTCGCTGCTTCCAAGTCAGGCCGACTGGCACAAACGCCTACAATTTTCACGCGTCATCATGACCTGTTGCAGCGCACCACCACTCATCCCGTCTCAATACCGCCGCATCAGCGGATCCAACGCCTCGGCCCAGGCTTCGATGCCGCCAGTTAGATTATACACTTCCTTGTAGCCAAGATGGCGGAGCACCTGTGCCGCGTGCGCTGATCGCATCCCATGATGACAATAAACCACGATAGGTTTCTCTTTCTCCAGCAAGCGAAGCGGTGCCTGCTCCGCCACTTGCGCGAGCGGGATCAACTCCGCGCCATCAATCTGACAGATCGCAAACTCATCTTCTTCGCGAACATCAATCAGCCGGAACGCCCTTGGTGCGGAACTCAATAATAATTTCTGAAGTTCTACGGGCGATATTTCCATCGAATCAAGCGAGTGAGTGAATCACCGCACATCAACCGGCGTGCCTGTGTGAACATTGCGATAAAAAGCCTCCGCCATGTGCTGGGGCATGCGAATGCAGCCATGGGACGCGGCATATCCCGGAAGATATCCGGCATGCATCCCGATGCCGCGTGTGATGCGCATGAAGTAAAACATGTTGGCACCATCAAACTTCGCGCCGCGCGGCATCGGATCCACACTGCGGTCGATGTTCTTCTGAATCGCAATGCCAGCGGCGTCCACATAATCCCCGTATTGGCTCGACTGATGCCACTGGTCTTTCTGCTGGATGCTATAGCGGCCGCGCGGAGTCGGATGCTGCTCGTCTCCACTGGAGATGCTCGACA
The DNA here is from genome assembly GCA_021413535.1 of Verrucomicrobiota bacterium. GTDB lineage: Bacteria > Verrucomicrobiota > Verrucomicrobiia > Verrucomicrobiales > Verrucomicrobiaceae > VFKE01. Next base: position 1,186 of record JAIOQF010000315.1, on the reverse strand, counting down.
CCCCAACCAGTCTTCCGCCTTTGTAGAAGTAGGCTTTTTGCTGGCTGAGCGAGATCGTGATCGCCGGCTCGCCCGCCGCACCATCACCCCGCCACCATGATTCCGTATCAACTTGCTGATTGCTGTAGCGAGGATCACCTGGAGTGTAGCCCTCCAGGTAGCGTGTTCCGCCCAGCGCAGCACTGGGGCCATAATAATAGAGATTGGTGCAGGAGCCGAGCGTGCCGCACAGCAACGCCAGCGCGACGAGCTTCCAGCGAGTTTTCCGAAAAGTTTGATGCATGAGGTGGGCGCATCTTGCAGCAATCAGTCCTCGGTGTCCACTCTTGTGATTGTGACATTTCACGTTCTAACCCTTGAGGGATTGACCTTGCCATGGCGGGTGGAATGCGGCATTAATCCGGTTCACATTTCGCCCCTCAAGCAACATGCCAACCTACGAATACGAGTGCCAGACCTGCGGCCATCAGTTTGAAACCGTGCAGTCCATGAAGGATGCGCACCTGACTGATTGCCCAATAGAAAACTGCCCCGGCCCGGTGCATCGAAAAATCGGACGCGGTGCAGGCATCATCTTCAAGGGCAGCGGATTTTATCAAACTGACTACCGCAGCGACTCTTACAAAGCCGCCGCGAAAAAAGATTCCGAATCCAGCACCAGTTCTCCGCCACCACCAGCGGCAGCACCGGCCGCTGCACCAACTTCTGCACCTACTTCCACCGCCTCATCCACCAAGGCGGTCTGAATGACCGAGCATCACACCCCTCTCGCGCTTGCTCCGCTTTTTCATCAATGCCCTGATCACTGCCTGGCTCGGCTTTCTTGCCGCTGCCACCATCGAAATCCATCGCCCCGCAAGTCTGGCGGACGTTCAGGGGCTCAGTGCCACTGATAAACCGACCGCGCCTGATCTGCTTGATCGTATCGAACAGACCATCTGGCGACGAAACGAAATCCTAGAGTTGAGCGAGACCGAAGTGAACCACTACCTCGCTTCCAGCCTGAACGGGAAGCAGCAATACCCGTCATCGCTGCTGACAAAATTCGAATGCGTCGCCGTGAGCTTCAAACCAGGACTCTGCCGCGTCTGGCTCTGCTGGAAAACCGGTGAACGTCCCGTGACAGCGGCGTTCGATTTCAGGATCTCGCGCGACTAGCTAAATTTTATCGTGGAACCAACTGGCG
>JAIOQF010000314.1 GCA_021413535.1 Verrucomicrobiota bacterium | reverse complement strand
CGCGGGCAGATGGCCGCTTTTGATGACATCATCCACCAGCGTCTTGCGATCCAAGGCGAGGGAAAGTGCGTGGCGCACTTTCGCATTGTCCAGCGGAGGGCGGGTGACATTGCAACGGTAGAATTCCGTGGTCAGTTCCGGCGACTGACGGAACCATGCGGGTGGCTTCGCGCGATAGCTCGGGATGCTGCTGAGAGGAACCGCTCGCGTGAGATGGAGCTGGTTGTCGAGGAACACGCGTTCTTCAGTCTCCGCGTTGTCGATGGTGAAAAAGTGGATGCCGTTCAGCTTTACATTCGCGGCGTCCCAGTAGGCGGGATTTTTTTTCACCACGATGAACTGGTTGATGAGCCATTTTTCCAGAATGAAGGGGCCGTTGCCAACGATGTTTCCCGGCCGCGCCCAGGGTGTGTCGCGCTGCGTCATGCCACCGAATTTTTCAATGGCCTGCTGCGGCACGGGAAACCAGGCATAATGTTTCAGCATCCCGGGAAAATAGGGAGCAGGGCCATCGAGGGTAACCTCAAGAGTGTGGGCATCGAGAGCCTTCACGCCCACGGTCGAGAAGTCCTTCGTGTTGCCCTTGTTGAAATCCGCCGCGCCTTTGAGCAGATGCAGCATCTCCGCGTAGTCGGATGCCAGTTCTGGCGAGAGGATTCTCTTCCAGGCGTAAATGAAATCATCCGCCGTGATCGGTTTGCCATCGCTCCAGCGCGCTTCAGGGCGCAGCTTGAACGTCCATTTGACGAAGTCCTGCGATTCCCACGAGAGTGCCACGCCGGGCGCGTTCATGTCCGGATCCTCGGCATCCGGCGCCACGAGTCCTTCGAAAAGCGACGTAATGACGAAGTGTTCCGGCTGTCCGTTGGCCATGTGGGGATCGAGCGTTTCGATGTCCGTGCCGTTGCCGATCAGCAGAATGCCCTTGTCCGCCGCAAGTTTCACGCGCGCGGGCCGCGTCTGTCTTTCGCGATGAAAACTGATCACGCCCGCGACGAGGATCGCGAATGCGGCAAGCAGAACAAGCTTGGTTTTCATGGGCGGCAATGGTCAGTCGGCTGATGCCAGAGTCAACAATAAGTATGCCAATCGCCTTACACAGATTGATTCATAAATTCTTGTGCCTTCGTCTGTTTCCATCCAAGCTCCCGCTTCACGCGCATGGGTGCTTATCTGATCCGACGACTACTTTTGATTCCGATCACTCTGGTCGGCATGACGCTTGTGGTGTTCTTCATCATCCGCTTCACACCTGGGGGGCCAATGGAGCAGGCGTTGTTGGAGGCGAGGATGAAAACACAGGGGGAGCGCGGCGGCGGTCGCCAGCAATCATCGGGTCTGACGCCGGGGCAACTGCTGAAGCTGAAGGAGCAGTATGGTCACGATAAGAATTTTCTCACAGCCTATGCGATGTGGCTTGGGGTGCTGCCTAAAGAAATTAACCGCTCCCGCGCTGAGTTCGCCAAGGACAAGTCAGAGACCGAGGTGAAACTGCCCGGCACAGCCAACGTCGTGGTGGTAAGACGCACAATCGACAACCGCGCAGAAATCCAACCGCTGACGGGCATCGATTTGTCGAACTGGCGCGCGCGCATCATCACGCCTGAGGAACAAAGGGAGGATTATGAGAAGGCCAATTCCGGCCAGAAGCTCGATAAGGCGCAGCCATACATCGCGCTGATCTATCAGCCGAAGTTTGCCGGATTGATCGAAGGCAATCTGGGCGAGTCCACGCGCTATTCGGAACCGGTTTGGACCATGATGAAGCGCCGGTTTCCGATATCGTTGTTCTACGGCCTGACTTCGCTGGTTCTGACTTATCTGGTGTGCGTGCCGCTCGGTGTGTTGAAAGCGATCAAACATCGAACACCCATCGACACGGCTACTTCGGTTGCGATTTTTTTCGGCTATGCCATCCCGGGATTCGTCCTCGGTGTGTTTCTGATGGTGATTTTTGCGGCCCGGTTGCGCTGGTTTCCCATCGAGGGATTTGTCTCCGCGAACTTCCCGGAGCTGAGCGCTTTCGGAAAAATCAAAGACTTGCTACATCATTCCGTGCTGCCGCTGGCGTGTTACATGGTCGGGAGTTTTGCCGGCCTGACGATGCTGGTAAAAAACAACCTGCTCGACCAGCTCGCCAGTGATTACGTGCGCACCGCGGTGGCCAAGGGGCTGCGTTTCAAGGATGCTGTGATCGGCCACGCATTGCGCAATTCCTTCATTCCAGTCGCGTCAACGATGGGACAGGCAACCACCGTGCTGGTGGCGGGCAGCTTCCTGATCGAGCGCATTTTTGACATCGATGGCTTCGGGTTGATGGGTTTCAACGCACTTTTAGAAAAGGATTATCCCATTGTCATGGCCACCGTCGCGGTCAGCGGCCTGCTGCTGATGCTGGGCAATGTCCTGTCGGATATGATCACCGCGCGGCTCGATCCGCGGATTCGCTTCGAGTGATGAATCGCAAGCTTTCCATCACTGCAATAGCTTTCGGCGCGCTGGCCATGATCGGCGAGCTTGGTGGGCTGGATCTGCCATCAGCATCATGGTTTTTCAGCATGGGGACGGCGCCCGGCTGGGTGATGGCGCTGCTGCTCTTGGGAGGCGGTATCGCGGGGGTGATTTTGCTTCCAGCCGATGTTCGCTGGAATCCGGTGACTTTGAAACGCTTTCAACGCTTCAGGAGCATTGGCCGCGGCTGGTGGTCGTTCCGCATCCTCATGTTGCTGGTGGTTCTTGCGCTGCTCGACCAGGCGCTCGTCGGTCGGCGGGCGCTGCTGGTGCGTTATGAGGGTCAAACATATTTTCCAGCGTTTGTGAAAAAGCCCTTTCTTGGCAAGAAGTTCGGATTGGGCAACGACGAGCAGGTGAACTACCGTGAACTGAAGGAGACGCTCGCAAAGAACGGGAAGGGTTTTGTGCTCATGCCGCTGGTGCCGTGGGATCCGGTATTGGATACGGACTCCGGCCAGTCCATCACGCTGGAGCATCGCGGCGGGCTCTACTTTGCGCCTGGAGAAAAGGAACCTTATTCAGGTCGTGCACGCCGTTACTACGCGGATGCGCCGACACTGAAACACACGGATCTGCGGCTGCGTCAGGGAAAACTCGACGGAGAATGGCTGGGCTACTCCAAATCCGGAGGACTCGCCCTGTCGGCGTTCTACAAGGGTGGAGTGAAAGAGCGGGAGAAGTGGACCGGCGAAATGCCACAGACAGATCATGAAAAGGCGGCGACGACCGACTTGCAGGTCGCGCTTTATCCGTCGATTCCGCCGTTGTGGAAGGCGGGGCACTATCTGGGAACCGACAGTCGCGGCTGGGATGTGTTGGCGCAGATTTTTGGCGGCTGGCAGGTCAACCTCAAGGCGATCCTGCTTTTCCTCATCATCACTTACGGAGTTGGTGTTTTGCTCGGTGCCTTGATGGGCTTCCTCTGCGGTGTGTTTGATCTCGTGTTTCAGCGCATCATCGAGATCATCGAGGAACTGCCCTTTCTTTACATCGTGATGATCCTGGTCAGCATCATTGGCGTGGCCAACATGAACCTGCCGATCTTGCTCGGCGTGATTTGTTTCTTCTCGTGGACCAGTCTGACATACTCAATGCGCGCGCTGGCCTACAAGGAAAAAGAACGTGACTATGTATCCGCCGCACGACTGCAAGGGGCGAGCACCTGGCGTCTCCTGACACGCTACCTGCTGCCGAACATGCTGGCCACGTTAGTGACGAACGTGCCCTTCAGCGTCGCGGGAATCATTTCCGCGCTCACGGGACTTTCCTTTCTTGGCTTCGGTCTGCCCGAAACTTATGCGTCGTGGGGCTGGTTGCTGGACGACGGCACGAATCATTTGTCGGCGCTGTGGATTTCCGTGTCCATGTTCGTCGCCATGGTGACCGTGCTGCTGTTGGTCACGTTTGTGGGGGAGGCTCTGCGCGAGGCCTTTGATCCGAAGAAATTTTCGACTTACCAATGAAGAGAAGTGAAAAGCGATAAGTGAAAAGTAAAAAGAAATGATGATGCTAAGATACAATTCAGATGACGTAAGTTCCTTTCAAATTTCGGGAAGGTTATACGGTTTTGTTTGCACGGCACTTTTCACTTTTCACTTATTACTTTTCACTTCCCCCGCCGCCGACTTCCCGCCTTACGATGGCACGAAGGAACGCGACGCCTTCTGGGATTACTACAACAAAAAGGTGTTGGCGAATCTCCAGGGGCAGGAGAAGGAATTAATGGAACAGGCCGCTAAGGAAACTGATGCCGCCAAAAAAGTCGTGGCTCAGGAAGAGCTTGATGCGGTGCGCGAACGGTTGAAGAAGCCGGAGTTCTTCACCTTTGCCAAACCCGAGGATGTGCCGAAGGATTTGAATTGGGAGAACGGCATGGACGAGCCGGAGATTGGTGATGCGCGCGCGAAGAAGGGCGGCACCATCCGACTCTATGTGCCTGGGTTCCCGGCGACTCTGCGCATCATCGGCGAGAACAATAATGGTTCCTTTCGCAGCGCGCATTACGACGATATTGAGATGGCTCTGGTGGCTTTGCATCCCGATACGGGAAAGGTCATCCCCAGCATCGCGAAAGAATGGGCCGTGACTTCGGACAAGCGGACGGTTTACTTTCATATTGATCCGGACGCGAAGTTCTCCAATGGCGACCCCATTGAGGCTGATGATTTCTTCGCGCGCTATTACATGGAATTGAGCGAGTATCCGAAGAACCCGTTCGGGAATCAATACTACTCGGAACAGTTCACCAACATCACGCGCTACGATGCGCGCACGCTTTCGATATCGCTGCCGGAAGGCAAGCCGCTGACACCTTATTTTGCCAACTCCATTCCGATGTCGCGTCGCTTCTTCAGTGAGTTCGGGCCGGACTTTGAGCAACGTTATCAGTGGCGCTGCCGGCCGAGTTCGGGCGCTTACATCATTCGAGAGGAGGACATAAATTTCGGACGCAGCATTACGCTTACACGGGTGAAGGACTGGTGGGCGCGGGACAAAAAATTCAGCCGCTATCGCTTCAATGTCGACTACATCGTCTATCGGGTGGTGCGCTTGCAGGAGAAGGCGTTCGAGCTTTTCCGCCAGGGAGAGCTGGATGTGGAGGAAATCATGATGGGCATTCCTGAATACTGGTATGAGAAGCTCGAGATTCCGGAATTGCACAAAGGCTACATTCAAAAGGCAAAGTATTACAATGTCTGGCCCAGCTCCGAAGCCGGGCTTTGGCTGAATGTCGCGGTGCCGCCGCTCAATAACAAAGACCTGCGCTACGGACTTTGCCACGCCACGAACTATCAGAAGGTGATCGACTTCGATTTGCGCGGGGATTTTCAGCGGTTGAATGCCTTCTCCCAAGGATACCCGCTGCTGGGAGATCCGCCGATCCATGCCCGTTCCTTTGATCCGCAGAAAGCACGTGATTATTTTGCGAAGGCGGGATATTCGAAGGTGGGCGAAGACGGCGTGCTGGTGAACGACAAGGGTGAGCGGCTTTCGCTGACGATCACGCATCGCAAGTCTGAGATTGTGCAGAAGGTCATGCAGCGGCTGAAGGAGGAGGCGCTGAAGTGCGGACTGGAATACAAGCTCGAAGGCATCGAGTCCACGTCGTTTTTCCAAAAGGTCACCCAGAAAAAACATCAGCTTGCGCAGGTGGCGTTTAGCGCGCAGCCACCGTTTCCCGATCATTATCAGATGTGGCACTCGAAGGATGCGCTGATGGAAGACGGCAAAACTCCAAAACCCAACACGAACAATCTGACCTGTTTTGCCAACAAGCAGATGGACGAGTTTTGCGAGGCAGAGCGGCACGCGCGAACCATTGAGGATTTTCGCAAAGCGTCATGGGGTGCATCACAGATTATCCACGATGAAGCCGCGTGGATTCCCGGCTATGAACAAGGTTACTACCGCACCGCCTACTGGCGTTGGGTGAAGTGGCCGGAAAATTTTAACGTCGCCGTCAGCGAATTACCGCTCCAGAATCATGTGCATTGGATCGACGAAGAAGTGAAGCTTGAAACCGAGGTCGCGATGCGCAGCGGGCGCACTTTCCCTGAAATGGATCGAGTGTTCGATCAGAACCTCGTCAACAAAACAGGAGGTGCTAAAGAATGAGTCTGCTCAAAGTTCGCGATCTCCGGATCGGTTTTCTGACTGACAACGGCCTGCTCACTGCGGTCGACGGTGTGAGCTTTGCTCTCGAGGCTGGGAAGATGCTCGGCATTGTCGGGGAATCCGGTTGCGGCAAAAGCGTGACCGCTCGAGCGCTCATGCGGCTCTTGGAGCAGCCATCTGGCCGCGTGCTGAATGGCGAAGTGCAGCTCGATGGCTGTGATCTGTTGAAACTGCCGCTCGATGAAATGCGCCGGGTTCGCGGAAAAGAAATCGCGATGATTTTTCAGGAGCCAATGACGGCTCTGAATCCCGTGCATCGGGTGGGCCGGCAGATCATCGAGAACCTGCTCATTCATCATCCGGAGATGAGGCCGGTCGTCGCGTTGCGGCGGGCGGTG
>JAIOQF010000300.1 GCA_021413535.1 Verrucomicrobiota bacterium | reverse complement strand
GGGAAGCCTTGCCCGCGAAAAGGGTCAGGCCTGAGATGTCGCCGGTCGTTGCGTAAAGATGAACCGGATTAACATCTCCTGCGTGCAAGGGCCCCGGGGCGTGCAACGCCTGCTTGTTTTGAATGACGGCTGCGGATCCCTGAGTCGAACCGGTTTCTTCAAACAGATTGTCCACGAACGCGAGAAAATCATTTCCTGAATTGTTGGCGAGGCTGGTCGTGGTTCCGGCAAGTATTTGATAAGCATAAGGTGAAGCGGTTCCGGGCACGGCAGCCGGGCTGGCATCGGAAAGGTTGATCCGACTCGCCGACCAGGCCGTGGTTTGCACGCTGTTGATGGTGGTGACGCCATTGGGCTGCAATCCGTTGATCGCGCCGCCCGCGATCAGATCCACGGTGCCCTGCGCGGATGGCGAGAGCGTCAGATTTCCCACCACGTTGATATCTCCAGAGAAGGCCGTGACCTTGAGGGTCCCCGGCAAAAGTGCGCTGACACCTTTGAATGCCGCGACGTTGGATTCATTGAGGCGCAACCACGGTTGATAGAATGATGGTGTCTGAGTGCTGGGGTTAAAGAGCAGCACATTCTCAATCCAGTTTTGCAGGATGGGCGTGGCACTGCCGATGCCGAGAGTGGGCATGGTGGCGCTTTGGCGCAGGGTCACATCGCCCGAGAGTGAAGATGCCGTCACACCACTGGCGGCTCCATAAGTCGAGAAGTAAGTCTTATACCAGAACGTGTTGCTGTAACCGCCGGGCAGCAGAAATGGATTGGCTGCAGGACCGAGCAGCACATCGCCACGCGCGTTGACATCGAAGCTGCTCTTGCCAACGAACAACGTCGTGGGCAGCCAGGTCTCGGGTTGGAGAGGTGGCGCATTGATGATCGAGATCAGTGAGGGGGATCGAGTGCTGTTGGTGTGGATGCTGCCACCAGCCTCGAGAATTCCCTGTCCGCGTTCAACGTAGTAAACGCCGCCGTCGATGTCCTTTCCGGCGCGAACCGTCACGTCGCCTCCGCCGAGTTCGACCAGCGCATTGGAGTTGGGTGTGCCGCCGGGCATGCGGGCATTCGTGGGAGTCACGGCATCCACGTTGCTGACGTTGCCGCCAGCAATCATGGTGACGTTGCCGCCGCCGAGCGCGCCGACACTTTGGAAGAAATTACTGAAGTCCACCCACCAGGTGGTGGAGGCTACGTCACCGAACTTGGCGATACCAAACTGTCCGGTAGTTGGATCGACATAGCCCCGGCGATAGAGCCAGTTCATCGGCAGTTCCCGTGATGAATCCGCAACCAGAGTCGCCGTGATATCCTGGGTCAGGTGTGCGATGTCACCTTGCGCGTTGATGGTTACATTGCCGCCGCCGATGGTGTATTGCGCAGGATAGGCGGGGCTCTGCTGGATCGCGCCCAATGTTGTCTGCCCGCCCGATGCATTCAAGATGGGCACATCGAAAGTTCCACCCAGGGAGGGATCGGAGATCAAAGTGCCTGCCGTGTAGATCGTGGCAAAGGCGTTGAGTAATTGCACGTCACGCGCCGTGGCGATGTCGATGTCACCGCTGCCGGTGCGGATGACCTGGAAATGTCCGGCGACGGCAGTGCTCGTCTGCGCATTCGTGCCGAAGGGAACTGAGATATTCGTGTCACCGTCCCTGCCCAACTGAAGCGAGCCGACGCCCGCGCCGAGGCTGGATAATGGAAGCACCCGATGGAAATCTGCCGCAGTGAAATCCGCGCCCGCAACGAGACGATACGACCACGACTGGGCGTTGAGTGGCAACGTCGCACTGGGCGTCATCAGCGTGGAATTGTAAGCGCTGGAGGTGAATCCGTCGCTCAGTGCATTGGCGAAAAACAGATTGCCAGCGGCGCGCAGTGTCAGCACGCCGGGCACGTTCTGTGGTCCGAATCGGAAGGTGGACAGATTCCAGTCGTCCGTGCCGACCGTGGCGCCAAGCGTAAGATTGCCCAGTGTATTCACGATTTCCGCGCCCGGTCTCACGGTCAGCACGGCACTGTTGAACAAGGGCGCGGCAGGGAGCAAGCCGCCGAGATTTGCCGTGCCGTAGATGGCATCGACAAAGGTCTGCGCGTTGGTCTGCACGCTGGTCCTTGTCGCCGCAGTGATGGTGCTGCCGCCCGCGGAGTTGAGCGTGAAAATTTTGTAGCCTTCGGCCACAATACTCGATGCATTTGAGATGGTGCCGTTGATCGTGTTAATCTGGAGGTTGGTGCCTGCGGCATTCTGCGGAGCGCGGAGGTGGAGTGTTCCCGTAAACTGTCCCAGCGATGCGGCTTGGGTGACGGACAAATCAATCGTCGAGCCGCTTTTGATGTCGATGACCGCGCCACCATTGCCGCGGGTTTCCAGCGTGACCGCGCCGCCTTTGCCAGCGTTGTCGAAATTCTGACCCGCCACGGTGAGGATGGAACCCGATGCCAGCGTCAGACCATCTCTGGCGGCAAGGGCGATACGGCCTCCCTGTGCACCCGATGCATCCAGAGTTCCTGTGACGGTGATCGAGCCGGCATCTGTCGAGAAGTCAAAGTTATGTGCCGTGGCGATTCCGCTGAGCACGATGTTGCCCGTGCGGATGCGAATGGACCGCGATTCATTGAATACGCCGGTGTTCAAGATCGTGTTGAGGGTTGCATAGCTGGTAAGGCTTGCCGCATCGAGGGAGAATGTGCCGTCCAATCCTCCTGTGCCGCCAGCACCCTGCAATGTGCCCAAGCTGGTAAATGCACCGTTGGCCGCGCTCACCAGGATCGAGCCTGCATTGCCGCCTCCGCTCTGTGCAGCGACGGTGACAACGCTGCCCCCATCAAGCGTGACGGCGCCATTGTCAGCTATGAGGTTGACCTTGCCGCCGTTGGTATAGCGCACGAGATCGAACAACTCACGCGCCGTGCCGCCAAGTTCGAGACGACCACCGACCGTCACATCTCCCGTCGTGGCATGCAGCGTGAGCACGCCGCTCTGAAGATAAATGTTGGTGTTAGCTGCGACCGAGGAACCAGTGACGGTCAGACTTGCACCCAAGCCAGCGCTCGCCGGCGTGCCGACTCCGCCCGGGGATTGCAAGATCATTGCCCCGCCTGATGTCAGCGACTGGGTGGCGGCGCCGGTCGTGGTGATGAACGGAGTGTTCGCAGTCAGCGCCGTCTGAACATTAAGTCCGCCCGTGCCAGAGAGGAAGATGCCGTTGGTGGCATTCAAGATCACACCCTCGTATTGATCGATCTTCACCGTGTTGCTGCCGATGCGGATCGTGCCGGCATTCAGCGAAAGGAAACCACTGGGCGCATCCACCGCGCCCACCACGCTGCCTTTGGCGATGTTATCAATCAGGATGTCATTGGCGGAAAGTGTGACCACGCCGCCGAAGTTGTTGAAGCCGCGAATCTCTGCCGCGTGAAGTGCCAGGGAACCCTGCGTGCTGAACTGCCCGAATCCATAAATATCCAGCGAGGTATAGCTCAGCAACGACAAGGACTGCGCGCTCTGCAAGCTCTGCAATGCTGTTCCAGCAAGCACGAGGCCTGCAGTGGCGGGGCTGGAGCCATCAAGCGCCAGACTGATCTGGCCGCTGTTGAGCGAGATAGCCTGGCCGGTTAGAACCGCAGTTGGATCCAGCGAGGTTCCGTAAGTCGAATCAAGCGTCAGGCTGGCACCGGAAATCTGCACGCCGGCGCCGATGATCATGTTAGGCACACTGGACGCACTGACTCCGGATCGAATGGTTTGAGCCGACACATCGGCGCTAACGCGCAACAGTGTTCCATCTCCGCTTCCGGGAATTGAAGCATCTCCCAGCAGAAGTGTTTCCGCCGCACCAGCGATGGATCCGGTTTGCATGATTTGTGATCCCGGCGTCAGCGTCATGCTTCCCGTTGCCACGAGAATAATTTCCGGGCCGCTTAATGGCGCTCCCGGATTGTCCACGGTGAGGTTGGTCGTGTTGACGGTGATCGTCGTGCCATTGGCTCCGACCTTACGAACGCCGCCGATGAGCAAACTTTCCGCGCCCCAGCTGCTGAGCTTCGTGGCGTCGAGAACCAGCTGACCTCCGCCGCTGCTGACGCCGGGGCCTGTGATCAGAATATCCAGTGGGCTGCTGATATCCACCAGGCCGCCGCGTCCACCGGCGGCACCCTGCGCATAAACATTTCCGGAAAGAGACATTGCCGTGGTCGCCTGGAAGATGAGATGACCAGCATCCATCGGGAGTCGCGGCACATTGAAACCCAAAGCCAGCGCGCCTTCTTTGAGGAAGGAGTTGGCGAAGTAATCGGCGTATTCGGATCGGGCGCGGACCACGGAGCCGGACGCGACTTCAAAACGGCTGTAGATTGAAGGCACCTGGCGGCTGCCGTTGAGATCGTTGTAGCGATAACCCGACACCAGGCTCGATCCGTCAGGTCTGGAAAATGTTCCGATAGGTGTGCCCGATTGCGGAGTGACCAGGAATGCGCCCGGCAGCAGTGCGTAACGCGCTGGCAGCAACGTATAAACTCCGGCCGCAAGTCCGCTGCTGGCACCGAGATAGACGCGATCACCCACCGACAGGTTGGCATTCACGTAGCCAGGATCACCATTGAGCGCAGAGGCGACGGAGGTGTTGTTGAATGGAGCGAAGGGCGAGAAATTTGATTCGTAACTCGGTATGACGGCGAAGCCAGATGAAGACGCGAGGACGTCCATGCTTCCACCCGTTCCTTGTATCCAGCGATACGCATAAAGGTCACCACCGCCGCGAAGATCGAGCACGGAACCCTCCGCAGTGGTGACGCTCTGCGCCAGAAGGTTGATGCCTTTGATGGGCAATCCTCCAGCGGTGATGTCGAGGCCAGTGGGGTCGATCCACGAATTGCCAGTGGGGTTGGTGCCATACGGAATGAGCAATCCAAGTCCCGACACCGAGGTGATACTGCCAGCAGTCAGGTTGAGTTGCGTCGTCACGGGAGCAGACTGACCTGAAACCAAATCCACTGGCCCGGTTCCCGAGCCGTCCCATCCCAGATTGATCGTGCCGAACGGAGCGCGCAACACCCCGCCTTGTTGAATCACGGATGCGTAAATGCTGAGTGTTCCTGCTGCGGAAAGCGGAGCTTGTCTGTTTCCCGATCCTGCGATGGTGATCGTGCCCGGTGCCGCGCCGTCGAAAGCGACCATCGTGAAATTTCCGGCTGTCGTCGGATAAATCTGTCCGGCCCGCAGATAGAGATCGCCAGCGATGACGAAAGTGCCGTTCCCTCGGATGTCGCCGCCATCAGCTATCAAATTCGCCCTGCCGATATTTTGCAGGGAGAGATTGCCGATATCAATTAAGTCCGCTTTTACGGTGAGCACGCCCGGGCCATAAGTCGGCGGGATATAAAAGGGAGCGCCGCCCTGCGTGAATGGTTGCAAATCCTGCTGCTGGGCTTGGAACGGGACGCGGAATGCGGTTCCGAGCGCCACATACGGCGCGGTGAGGTTCACCGCATCATCCGCGAAAATAACGCCACCACTCCCGACAGCCAGCGCGCGACGGGCATTGATGTTGACCGGTCCGGAGAACTGCACGTTTCCGCCCAGTGCGAGAGAATCAAAACCACCGCGCGCAAAAGTATCCGCTGCGAAGTAACCCATGCCGGGCAGCGGTGTCCCTGTGGAATCGAGCACAGGTCTGCCGATACCATTCTGCCCGGCGCGCGGAATCGTCGGGGAACTCTGAGTTACGACGAGATTGATATCAGCAGGCGTCTGCACAGAAGCCGGCGGATAAAACCGGCCTGAACTCACGATGAGAGTTCCGCCCAGTGCCGTGGGTCCGCCCGCATTTCCGAGCAGCTTGGCATCCACGAAAAGTTCCTGTCCGCCTTTCAAGATGATCGTGCCGCCGTTGCTGTCTACCGTGGTGGGGACGCCAAGGGAGCTGTAGATCGGCGCGGTCAATCCGCTGGACACTGGCACCAGCGGCTGATGCGTGGCCAGCCCATCCAGCAAGGCGTTCAAGTTGAGATAAGCCGGCGGAAGATCCAGGACACCGCTGGTTCCAGAGACATCGAGCACCGCGCCGGATTCAGCGACGATGTTGCCCGAGAGGGAAATGGATCCGCCTGGCAGCACAGAGCCGGTGCGATTTCCCCAGCGATCAGGAATGAGCACTGTGGTGCCAGCGGTGGAAAGAAAAGCACGCGGACCGATGTAAACTGTCGGCAGGGCAACAGGCGGATTCGGATCAAGCGAGAGAAAGCTGTTCGCGCCCGTGATGCTGATGCTGCCGCCGGGCGTGATGACTTTGCCGAGCAAGGTCACGGTGTCGCCGCTGAATGAAACGGATGCGAGCGGATCCGCCAAGATTTTTGAGCCTTCGCTCATCATCACATCACCGCGCACCACGAGTAATCCAGTGTAGAGATCTTTCACGCCTGGCGAGCGGAAGCTCAAACTGACAGGCGGCCGCAGACCGTCGGGCTTTACGAGCGGAACCAGAGTGATGCCATTTTGGCCTGGCACATTCGTCAGCGCCAGCACGCTCTGCACCACGGGTTTGATCGTGGTGCCGGGCGCGATCAATATTCCCGGAAGATATTCATCAGGATTATCCGTCGCTTCGCCCAGTCCGGTGAGAGTGAAACTGCTGAAGCCGCCTTGATTGAAGAAGTCGGGCGAGAGCAGCAGTCCGTTGTCGCCGGTCAATGCACCGCCGATCTGAAATCGCGTGGCCTGAATGGCCAGTGAACCGCCGGTCGCTCCCGAGAATACTTTGAGTGTCGCGCCGAGTAATAGCTTGCCGCCGATCACCGAAGGAATGCTGGCATCCTGACCTGACTTGATGGTGATGCTGCCGCCATTTCCGTATGTTCGTTTTCCTTCAGTGCTCATCACCACGCCACCCGACACGTCAATGATGCTGCCTTCGTTCAAGGTGGTGTTGTAGGAATTGATCGCCACCGTTCCGCCCGTCGTTACCAAGGGAAGGCTCATCGGAGCGGGAGCACTGAGTCGATCATCCACCAGCAATCCGGCGGTGCTGAGCGATGCCAAAGGTCCGAGGGTAAAATTCCCACGATCCGTGTTCGGCGGCGGAGTCAGCGGAGTTGCAGCGCGCGAGAGCGCATCCACGACTGTGGGCGAAATGTTGTAAGTCGTGAAGCTGACACTGCCTCCGGGTGCGGTGACGGAGCCGAGGATGCTGATGTTCGCCGCTGTGAAAAGGATGGAACCGGATATTGGCGCATTGAGCGCGACGCCTTGAGGCACGATGATATCGCCGTCAGGATTTTCGATTTTCAGATGGCCGAACCCGGCGGCGGTGAGCAACGAAGGCGAGAGCGAAACGGAGGCCTGACGATCGGCACGAAGCGGCAGCGGATTTCCCGAGACATCGAGCGTGAAGGCATCGGCTGGCGCCGGATTTCCGTTTTCTTCAAAAGTGATCAGAGGTGGTGTTGGGGAATGAAACGGGTAGATCGGTGAGACGAGCTGTTGTGATTTGAAGCTTAACTCCAGAGTGCTGGTGTCTGGAGGATTGGAGCGCTGCCTCTGGCCGGGGACGGTGTTGCCCAGCAGAGTTCCATCCAAAGCCATGGCGGGTGCTTGAATGCCGATGCGCCCGCCGTTCGCGCCCCATACGTAGGCGGGCTCGAAATGCTCGCCGGTCATGAAGGGCACTTGGTAAGTGTTGGTTACTCCCCAGCGCGAGTGGCTGGAGGTGAACTGTCCGGTGTAGATGCCTTCATACAGTTTGTCGGGAAGAGCGTCTTCAATGTTGATGATATGTCCCGCGTAAAGGACTCGCGTGGTTTTGACGAGCCCGCCGTCGTAATTAATGAAGCCGCCGGACACGTCAATCGTCGAGCCTTTTTGCATGATGACCGAGCCGCCGGCATTGAGATTCACTGTGCCACCCTCGGTCGTGAGAGCGCCAACGCTGCGCTGGACGAGACCCACATAACCGGAGAGATCCGCCAGGGGAGTGCCGACCCACGCGAAGCCGTTGTAAATTCCCGTCTTGCGAAGATCCACCGTGATGGATGGCCCGCGCAACAAACCGCCGCGTTGCAGCGGACGATCGGCCAGCTCCGCGCCGCGCAATTGCACGGTGACGATGTTATCTGACATCGGCGCAGAGATATCGGTGGAGCCAGCCACATTGATCATGGAACCGGAATCGAGATAAATCTGCCCGCCTGAATACACGAACGAACTCCGCTGCGTGACTCCAGACAATGTGTAATCCCATTTGCCGGCACTGAGATTTACGGTGGCGCTGGGAGCCAGCACCGATGCCTGTTCAGCGAGGTGGACGGTGGCACCGCGCATGTTGATCTGGGAGCGCAAAGCCAGCGCTGTGCCGACAACCTTTTCGGTGCTCGACCATTCCGGAAGAATCTGCGTGACGCTGCCTTGTCCGAGCGTGACGTTGCCGGAGGAACGGAACAGGAACGGCGGGACATCAGGAAGCGTCACCGGATCGTAAGCAGTGTTGCTTACGGCGTTGTAACTAGCATCAAGATCGATTCTTCCATTGAGCGAAACGGAGGTGCTGCTGTTGATGACTCCCAGTTGATTGACTGATTTCCCCGCCATCGTCACGTTTGCGCGCGGTGCTTCGATGAGGCCACGGTTGGTGACGTTGCCCGCATAAGGAGGATTGGCCGAAGAGGGACTGACGATGGCACCCACAAAAGTGTCCAGACCACGCAGGCTGGGATCGCTGGATTTGTGAGCATCAAATCCCACCTGCAATCCTGCCGCAAGAATCGTTTGTCCGTCCGGTGTGGAGATGGTGCCCGCGTTTGTAACGTTCGGCGCGACGAGCACGATCCTGCCGCCGACATTGCCCGCGGTGGTTGGCGCGGTGAGCCTCGCGCCCGCCTGCACAGTCACGTCGCCATTCTGCAGCTCGCCATTCGCTGCCTGTTTGGCATTGGCGGGCAGCGCGGGAGGGGTGAACGCTGGAGTTCCCTTCGCGCCTGCTGGCAAGGCGAGTGCGGAGAATAGAAATTGGGCGTCGGGATTGTTCAGCAATCCGCGCGCGATCAGGTTGTCGTTGATCGGCAGGGACGACGCGACGAGCGCATGAACATTGACCTGACTGCTGCCGCCGAAAATGATTCCGTTTTGATTGATCACATAAACCTGTCCGGGAGCGGAGATGGAACCCAGAATCTGCGAGGGCTGGCCGGTGGGATCGTTGACCTTGTTGAAGGCGACCCACTGTCCCACGTCAGCGCCGCCTGCGCTTTGATCAAATTTAAGCGTGGTGTTGCTGCCGATGTTGAATTTGCTCCAATTGATGAGCGCCTGCTGCACCGTTTGTCTCACCGTGACCTGCACGCCGCGTCCGCCTGCGCTTTGGGTAGGGGCGCTGGCCCCGGTCGCACTGACAAACTGAAGTCCGCCGGGCACAAGTCCGTTGGGCACGTCCGGGAGTTGTTGCGCGGGATTGTTCGGATTGACCCCGAGATTTTTTACGTTCGCCTGCGCCGCTGCACGGGCGGCGGCTTGCATCGCGTTCACTGAATTGAGCGCCTGGCTGGTTCGCGCCAGCGCATCCTTGGCATCGGATCGAGCCTGGATGGAAGCGGCGGGATTGGTGCCGAAGGAAGACTGTGGTCTCGCTGTGTTGGCCGGTGCGCCACCGCGCAGGATGTCTCCTGCATTCACGGACGTTGCCAGCAGCATGTTCAGCATGATCCCGGTCGCCAGTGTTCCGGCGAATTCACGGAAGCTATGCGCTCCGAACAGGGGAATGGAATCCGAGTGGGGCACGGCGGTTAATTTCAAACCTCGCGGTTTAAGATTTGCTGGCGACGGGTGGCGACTTCTTCAGTTGTGCTTTCGAATCCTTGGCGGGAGTTTCGCTATGAGCTGGCGCAGGTTGCGGAGCGCTTTCACTCGAAGACTGGCCGGGCTTGATCTTGGCGTCGGCCAGCTTGTCTGCGTAATCCTGGAACAGATTCTGCAGCTTCACCCGCGTGGTGCCGACAAAGGGCTCGCGCGCGGTGAGCGCGGTGCCCAGTCCGAAATTTTCAAGGCGGCTGAGCACCTCTGTGCCGATTTTATACATCTCGGCATTTCGCCGTTGCTGGTCGTCCACCCGGCGCTGCAGCATGACAGCCTCCGAAGTTTTTCTGGCGCGCTCGTCGCTTAGTTTCTTCATCAGCGCCACGGCTTCCACTTCGTGTTCTTTCCACTTCTTGAGCGACTCGGCCTGCCGTGCGATCTCCACGTCACGGGTCACGATGGAAGAAGCCTGCTCGGTCGCCTTCTTTTCTGCCTCGGCTTTGTCGATTGCGCTCTGCTTGATGAGATCGGCGACTTTTCTTTCCAGGCTTTTGATTTTGTTGTCTTGCTCTTTGTTCTTCAGTTCAAGCTCGGTTTGCGCCGCTTGCAGAGTGGCCTTGTCTGTCTCCACGGTGCGGAGCTGGATCATGGTGTTGCGCAAAGTTTCGCGCAGCTTCTTGTTGGCCTCGGCGGCGGGATCGGCGCTGGCGGCAATGCTTGCGACCGTAACAAGCACGAGGGGAATGATGATGAGTGAACGATGGATCATGGCTAGAACTTGGCGGTGAGATCGAGCAGAAGGACGTCGCTTTTCAGCGGGGGACCGGCGATTTGATTGGCACCCATCCAACGCGCGCCAAACTTCACGCGCGGTGAAAGTGCAACGGAGCCGCCCACGGTGTAACCTTCGACATTGGTGCCGCCCGCCGCGAAATCCGAATCAGTGAAGGAGTCAACCACAGCATCGGACTCCACATGACGGTAACCACAGGTCATGCTCCAGTCGCCCGCTCGTTCGCAGACAGGCTTGCCGATGATACAGGCGAGAGTCCACGCGGTGCCTCCGCCATCATACTCGCCCATTGGCGCGGGCGCGGTAGGATCGGTCGCCGAGACCGGCACCGGACCGCGATTATTGACCGCGACCTGGTTGATGTCACTCTTGTTCCACGCGAGGTTCTTGGCATATTCGCCGAGGAACGAAATCTGAACAGGCTCGAAGTAGTTCAGATTGAGACGCGCACTGTAGGAAAGCACTTCGAAGGGAGAAGCCAGTCCGAAGTATTGATACTGGTTGCTGGTGCCGTAGTTGTTGAGCGCATCCGGCACGATGTTGCGGATCGCGCGGTAGGTGTTGCCCCGCTGCGCGAACGACTGGCGGGTGCCGTCGGTGTTGCTCTGGTCCTGGGAATTGAATGGAATGAAGGGATCGGAAAGCTCGCCCGCAACACCTTGGAAATTGTAG
The DNA here is from genome assembly GCA_021413535.1 of Verrucomicrobiota bacterium. GTDB lineage: Bacteria > Verrucomicrobiota > Verrucomicrobiia > Verrucomicrobiales > Verrucomicrobiaceae > VFKE01. The sequence goes on along the minus strand of JAIOQF010000300.1, from coordinate 516 downwards.
TAAGCCACGGCCGCCGTCGCATCGACGTTGCGCGAGAACTTCAGATCAGTGCCGATCTGCGCGGCATAAAGCCACTTGTCCGTGCTCTGATACTTGACGGGCTGGTTGGTCGCGAAGTTGAAGTCGGTGTTGAAGATCGGAAACAGGCCGGCGACAAAGAAGGGAGTAACGCCCTTGGTAATTTCGTAACGACCCTTGATGGCCAGGCCGTCAAAGCCTACGTCTTCATCCCAGATCATTTCGCTGGTGGAAAAGAACGGATTGTCGAAACGACCAAAGGTCAGCGAGAGCAGGCCGCGGGATTCGTGCGGAACCATGACGGTGTGCAGAGTTTTCCCATCAGCATCCAGTTCGGTTTTCTCTGTGTATCGCGGGCTGCCGCCGACTTCATACTTGATGAATCCGCGATCGAGCCACAGGGAATATTTGCTGAAGTTTCCGCCCTGGGCGTTGTTGGCCAGACCGAGCGTTTGGTTCATGGAGACGGGGCTGTTGCTGTCGCCAGTGCCGATGCGG
>JAIOQF010000299.1 GCA_021413535.1 Verrucomicrobiota bacterium | reverse complement strand
TTCAGATCGAAGTTCTGGTAGTTTTTCTTGGTGCAGATGAAGTAGTTCTCCTTGATTTTGTCGGTCGTCGAGCCGCCGGTGATCATGCCGTCTTCGACGCGCCAGATCTTGGGATCGAAATCCCAGCCGTCGAGAGTCTTGCTATCAAAGAGTGACACTGGCTGCGCGAATGCGGCGGCAGTAAAAGTGAGAAGCGCCAGTAAAGGCAGGTGGATGCGGTGAATGAATAGGCTCATGGTGAATCAAGTGTGTTTATGAGTTGGTTCGCAGTTGCAAGAGTTCATCTGTTCTGGCGTTGACCTCACGGAAGCGCGAAGCGTTGGCGGGCAGCTTGATGTCCTCGTCGTAAGTGGGGATCATGGTCTTCATACGCGCGTGGCCTTCCGCACTTTGCAGCAGTTGCGGGAAACATTTTTTCACGACCTCGAGCACGATGTTCACGGAGACTGAAGCGCCGGGCGATGCGCCAAGCAGTGCGGAGAGTGAACGATCAGCATTGGTGATGACCTCGGTGCCGTAGTGAACGATGCCAGCCTGACCGTCCGTTTTTTTAATGGCTTGCACGCGGATGCCAGCATTAATCAAGCGCCAGTCTTTGGCTTGTGCGCCGGGATAAAAGACGTGCAAAACATTTATGCGGTCTGCCATGCTTTGCGTGCCTTGCTGGATGAGGTAGCGCACGAGTCCGAGGTTGTAGATGCCGATCTTGATGAGCGTGGCGATGTTATCGGGGCGGATGGACAAGGGCAGATCGGTGAAGCTGCCATGCTTATGGAGAAACTTTGTCGTCCAGGCAGCGAAGGGACCAAAGAGCAGGGTCTTCTTGCCATCGAGCATTCGCGTATCGAGATGGGGCACGGCCATGGTCGGTGCAGCATCGAGTGCCTGGCCGTAGACTTTGGCGGAGTGTTTTTTTACGATCTGCGGGTTGTCGCAGACGAGCCACTGGCCGCCGATGGGAAAGCCGCCGAGGCCTTTGGCTTCCGGGATGCCGGATTTTTGCAGCAGAGTTAGACTGCCGCCGCCCGCGCCGATGAAGACGAACTTCGTGCGATTGGTGTGTTCTTCATTTGTCTTGAGATCACATGCTGTCACTTCCCAGCCATCGCTGGTTTTGCGCAGGCCGACCACGCGATGTCCTGTGGCGATGCCGCAGCCTTCCTGCTGGCCCAGCCAGTGGAGTAACTTGCGCGAGATCACGCCGAAGTTCACATCCGTGCCATTGTCCATTTTCGTTGCGGCGATGGGCTCAGCTCCACGTCCCTCCAGCAGCAATGGTGCCCAACTTGCGATGGTGGAACGCTCGGTGCTGTATTGCATTGAGGAAAAGAAAGGATGCGCCGCCATGCCCGCGTGCCGGGCTCGGAGGAAGTCTACTTGCTCCTGGCCGTGGACAAAACTGATGTGCTGAATCGGATGAATGAAATCACGCGGTTTGTCCACCAAGCCATTCGCCACAGCGCTAGCCCAGAATTGTTTTGAATGCTCGAATTGCTCAAAGATTTCGATAACCTTGCTCACATTCACCGAGCCATCGGCTTCGCGCTTCGGCGTGTAGCTCAGTTCGCAAATGCCTGCGTGACCCGTGCCGGCGTTGTTCCAACCATCGGAACTTTCCTGAGCGAGTTCATCTGTCACTTCATAAAGCTGGATGCGCAAGCGTGGCTCCAACTGCTTCAGCATCGCGCCGAGATTGGCTGACATGATGCCGCTGCCGATGAGAATGACGTCGGGATTCTCGATCATAAATGCATCCGCTCAGGAGTTTGAGGCGGCGAGATGGGCGAGCAAGGCTTCAGCACAAGCGCGGGCGAAAGCGGGATCGTTAATCGCGCAATCGAGTTCGCGCACGGGGATTCCGGGGCGCAAATTCGCCTTGATCGCGTTAAATAGCGCGGCGTCGGCAGCGGCATCGTGGAATGGCTGGCTGGGAGCGCTGATGATACTGATGGCGCGCGTCGGAAGCAAGACGGTAACTGGCGATTGGTAGGCGTTCACTTTTTCAGCGAGAATGCGACCTAGTTCGGCGCACTCCGCTGCGTTGGTGCGCATCAGTGTGACCTGCGGATTGTGATGGTAAAAAGTGCGGCCTTTGAATTTCGTGGGCACGGTCTGTGGTTCGCCGAAGTTCACCATGTCGAGACAACCGGGCACGATGATTGCGGGCACGCCAGCTTTTGCTGCGGCATCGAGTCGCTCCGGTCCCGCGCCGAGAACGCCGCCGACGAATTCATCCGCCCACTCGGTCGTGGTGATGTCGAGCACGCCCGCGACCATGCCACTGGCGATGAGCGACTCCATCGCGCGTCCACCTTGACCTGTGGCATGAAAGACGAGCACTTCATAACCTGCAGATTCGATGATGCGTCGCGCTTCATTGACGCATTCGGTGG
>JAIOQF010000303.1 GCA_021413535.1 Verrucomicrobiota bacterium | reverse complement strand
TGACGATATCAAAGCCGCCACCGAGCTTCGCGATGGTGTGGAGCACAGCGAGATTGGAGTTGGCTTTGACGGCGTAGCAGATGAGGTGGTCGACTTCGGTGAGTGCGCTATCGAGCCGGGTGAAGTGGCCGGTGATGGTTTCCTTCGAGTAGACATAGAGCGGCGTTCCATATTGTTGCGCGAGCGATTCAAGATCGGTGCTTTCACAATGGAGGCGGTTCTGGATGTAGCGGAAGCTGTGCATGGTTGTGGGGGATCGTTGGAAATGGGTGAGGCGCAGGACGGTCGTATCGGGATTAGCAAAAAGCCGCGCAAGGGACGGACCCTGGGCGCGGCTTTCAGTAAAGAGGGGGCGTAGTCGCCGGGTGCTCAGGCTGCGGCTGCTGCCGGAGTCTTTCTTTTGCAACGCGGGGCATTGATCACGCCGGCCTTCACGAGGGTGCTGAAGGCGCCGTTCTTGTTGATGGTCTTGAGCGCGCGGGCGGAGATGCGCACTTTGACAAATTTGCCGAGCTCAGGAACCCAGACATTTTTGTCGAGGATGTTCGGATAAAACCGGCGTTTGACGCGCTTGGTAAGGTGACGGCCGATGCCGCCCTCTTTCTTGGCTTTACCGCTGCGGTGATTGCGGGAACCGAAGGTGACTTTTGCGCCGGTGATCTGACAGATTCTGGACATGACGGGGAAGGGGGTGGTTTGCGGGGCGGAAAGAGTAGCGGGGAGGGAGGGGGTGTCAAGTCCGAGGGGGGATTTTTCGGAAGACGAAGGTATTGGCGTGGTTACCCCGCAATGGACTTGAATGCGCGTCCTTCATTCATGTCGATACGCTCCGGGCGGCCGTGGTGATTGAAGGTGAGCTTGGTGTGATCCACACCCAGTAGATGGAGAATGGTGGCGTGCAGGTCATGGACATGCAGCTTGTCATTGACGGCGCGCAACCCGAGTTCGTCGGTCTCGCCGATGACAGTTCCGCCTTTCACGCCGCCTCCGGCCATCATCATACTGAACCCGGTGGGGTTGTGATCGCGGCCATCGCCTTTCTCGGACATCGGGGTGCGGCCGAATTCGCCGCCCCAGATGACGAGGGTGCTGTCGAGCAGTCCGCGCTGCTTTAAATCTTGCAGCAGTCCTGCGATGGGTTTGTCGGTAGCCCCGCAGTTCCGGCCATGGTTGTCCTCGATGTTTTGGTGCGCGTCCCATTTGCTGCCGGCGCCGTGATAAAGCTGGACGAAGCGCACGCCGCGTTCCACGAGTCGTCGCGACATGAGGCACATGCGGCCGAAGGTCTCGGTGCGATTGCTGTCCATACCGTAAAGTTTTCGTGTGGCCTCGGTTTCATGCGCGAGGTCAACCGCGCCGGGTGCCTCCGCTTGCATGCGGAAGGCCAGTTCGTAGCTCTTGATGCGGGCGTCGAGTTCGCTGTTGTCTTCGCGGCCTTGGAAGTGAGCTTGGTTAAGCTGTTTGAGAAAGGCGAGCTTGCCGCCCTGTCGCGCGCTGGAGATATTTCGGGGTGTTTGCAGATTAGCGATGGGAGAGGGGCCTTCGTCAAACATGACGCCTTGATAAGTCGCAGGCATGAATCCGCCGCCCCAGTTGCGCACGCCGTTGACGACATCGGAGTCGTTGTCCTTCATGACGACGAACGCGGGGAGATTTTGATTCTCCGTGCCCAGGCCGTAGGTGACCCAGCTTCCGAGCGAGGGACGTCCGCCGAAGATGGAGCCGGTGTTCATCATGCAAACACCGCCCGCGTGGTTGATACCATCCGAGACACAGGAACGAATGACGCAAAGATCATCCGCATGTTCAGCGGTGTGCGGCATCCAGTTGGAAAATTCCAGTCCGCTTTGGCCGTATTGCCGCCAGGTGCGTCGGGAGGCCATGAGTGGGGCGCGGGACTCGCCCATCGCTGTGATGACGGAGCCAAAGCTGTCAGGCAGCTTCTGTCCGGCGAGTTGATTGAGCAGCGGTTTACGATCACAGATATCGAGATGGCTGGGACCGCCTTCCATGAAAAGGAAAATGACACTCTTTGCGCGTCCGGCGGTGTGAGGCAGTTTACCGAGCGCAGGTGTGCCGGGGCGACCTTGAGAATCGCCAAGTGCTGCGAGTAATTTCGAATCGCCCAGCAGCGAGGCCAGCGCCAAGGCGCCGAATCCAGCGCCGCCTCGGCGGAGGAAATCGCGACGATTGGTGAGGAGTTCGTGGTGGGGGAGCATGGGGGAAGAATGTGAAGAGTTAGGAGTTAGGAGCGCATAACTTATAACCTCTAACTCATAATTTGTTACTCAATGCAGATAGAGAAATTCGTTGGAGTTGATGAGTGCGTGGCAGAAGTCGGTCACAGCATCGAGCTGGGCTGAGGGGGTGATCGATTTGGTGGCGGATTTTTCCCAGATGAAAAGGGGCTCTTGGGTGCTCTTGATGGATTCTGCCTGGGCATCGAAGAGGCAATCCCCACTGGCCTTGGGCTTGGTCACGAGCAGGTCGTCTTCCGACAGCGTGCCCCGCGTGACAGTCACTCGGCTGACGACACCGTCCAACAGGCTGCGCGGATCGTGATCGCAGCCGCCGATGTAAAGCTGGTGTTCACGGTTTACATGGCCGCTGGCCACTGGGTGGTTTATGAGGGCCGTTTCCAGCGGGGATTGGAGGTCGGCGAGATTTTTGAAGTAAAAAGTGACGGTGCCGCCAGTGGTGTGGCCGGCTGCTGGTTGATTCGATACCACGGCGGCGACATAGCAGGGGGTCTTGAGCGGGATGCGAATGTTTGAAGCTACAACTTCGTAGAGGCTGTCAGCTTGATCATCCTGGCCGCTGAGCTGCATGATGAGATTGTTGGGCTGGTATTTGGATGTCGCGCTGGTCACACCGAAAGACCAGCCTTTGCTCGACTTCTCATTGTTCCAGCGGGACGCGATGGTGCGCACGGATGAGTCGGGATAAATCGAGTCCAGATAAATCACCGCCTCCACGGTGAAGGACTCGCCTTCCATCTCACCAGTCTGCACGCGGAGTTTTTCAAAAGTGCCGCCGGGCCGGAAGGCGACCGTCTTCAAGCCGCCGAGCGGATGCTTGCCAAAAAACGGCGAGGCGTCCACCAGCGGATCCAAGGTAAAAGGAATGGGTTTGACGGATTTCTGATCACGGGCCGGAGTGACATTCTGCGCGCGGAGAAATGCCGCCGCGGTTTCGATTTCCTGTCTTTGCGGAGCCCGCGAATACGCGAGTTGGAACGCGAGAGGCACCAGCTGATCGGGCGTGGGCCCGGCGTCTTGCAAGAGGCGCGCTGCCATGGCTCGGGCGCGTTGGAGCGGCCAGTCACCGTCGATCATGAGCAGGCCTTGCAGCGCGGTATTCGTGGCATCGCGCAGCGCGGTGCTTTGGAAACCGTTGGGTGCATCGAACATGCGGAGAAATTCATCCTGCGAGTTGCGGATCTTGCGGGTGTAGAGCGAGCGCACCGGCTGGTGCGATTCCACGCCTGGGGCATTGCTCACGGGGGTGAGTTCGCCGCTGATCGCCAGCAGCGCATCGCGGGCTTGTTCGGCGTCGAGCCGGCGGGGATTCATGCGCCAGAGCCAGCGGTTTTCGGGATCAATTTTTAGCGCCATCTCGGTGTGCGGCGGTCGGGCGGTCTGAAGATACGTCGCCGAATTCATGATGGTGCGGTGGAGCCACTTCAAGCTCCAGCGCTGGTTGACGAATTCATGCGTCAGCCAGTCCAACAACTCGGGATGACTGGGCTTGTCTCCCAGATGGCCGAAGTCGCTGCTGGTCGCCACCAGTCCGCGACCGAAGTGATGCTGCCACACCCGGTTCACGATGACGCGGGCGGTGAGTGGATTATCGGGCTTTGTGATCCAGTTCGCCAGCGCGGTGCGGCGACCGCTGCTCTCAAGATTTTCCGGCGGCGTGATGACGGCGTTGGCGGGATCAAGGATCGAAAGGAATCCAGGCTCGACAGTCTGCTCCCCATCTTTGCGGGTCTTCATCGTCGTGGGCGGCGAGTCGCGACCGACGTCGGTCACTGCGAACGCCACCGGCAGAGGCTTCGGTTTTAGCGACTCGAATGCCCTCAACTGCGATCGAGCTTGCTCAGCCGCAGTGCGGTCCGAACCTTTTAATTTCGAGATGGTGACTTTGGCCTGCTCCTCGATGCCCTGCCGGCAGACGTAGTAGGAGATTTGTTTTTCATAAGCGGACTTTTCCTCGTCGGGCTTGTTGACCATGGCCTGAATTTCCAAGGGAAATTTCTTCACGGCGTCCTGCATCAACTTGTCGAGCTTGGGGCGGAAGGCATCGGCCAGCCGTTTTCTTGGGGCGACTGCGGCAGCTTCCCATTTCTGAAGTTTTTCTTCATACGCGCGGATTTCTTCCGTGCTGGCCAGCGGCAAATCGTCGCGCCAGACCATCGGTGCAAAGAATGCCTGAAGGCGGTAGTAGTCTTTTTGCAAGATGGGATCGAACTTGTGATCGTGGCAGCGTGCGCAGGCGAAACTCAGGCCAAGAAAAAGTTCGCCGACGGTATCGGTGACTTCATTGAGAATCGTGGTGCGCTGGCCTTCAGCATCGCGCTGGTTGTATTCGTAAGCCGTGTGGCGCAGCAGCGCCGTGGCGATAAGCGCGTCGGGATTACCCCGGTCAATTTCATCGCCGGCCAGTTGTTCGCGCACGAAAAGATCGTAGGGCTTGTCGTTGTTGAGTGAACGGACCACATACTCACGGTAGCGCCAGGCGTCCGGGCGATACGCATCTTCGCGGTAGCCATCGGATTCACCGTAGCGCGCGAGGTCGAGCCAATGCTGCGCCCAGCGTTCTCCGTAGCGCGGGCTTTCCAGAAGTTTGTTGATCAGGCGATTCTTCGCATCCGGCTCCTTGTCCGCGATGAAGGCCTGGAGTTCCTCAGGTGTTGGCGGAAGACCGTGGAGATCAAAGTAAATGCGCCGTGCCAGTTCGGCGCGACTGGCTTCAGCAGACTGTGGCAGATTTTCTTGCAGCAGTTTCGCCGTGATGAAGCGGTCAACGGGATTGACGATCTTGTAAGCCGGGTTCTCCACCACTGGCAGGGCGACGGCAGAAACCGGCTGAAATGACCACCACGCGCGATCGGCCTCGCTGAATTCTCCGGGCTTGCGATTGGCGGCCTGGGTCACTTCTTTTTCCGGCCAGGGTGCACCGAGGTTGATCCATTTTTTTAGATCGGCGATTTGTTGCGGCTCCAGCTTGTTGTCGGGAGGCATCTGGAGATCGGCGTCCTCGTAGCTCACGGCTTTCATGAGCAAGGATTGCTCGGCATCTTTTGGGACCAGAGCCGGACCGCTGTCGCCGCCTTGCAAGATGTAGTGCAGGTTGTCGAGCCGGAGCGAGGCTTTATGTTTGCGCTCGCCGTGGCACTTGAAGCATTGATCGGCCAGGAGCGGGCGGATCTTGGTTTCAAAAAACTTCAACGCAGAAGCATCGTTTTCTCCGGCGCGCACCTTGGTTGGAGCGAACAAGGCCGCCAGCGCGAACGCGGCGGGAAAAATGAAGGATGAAAAGTTGATGGCGTAACGGGGGGGCATTTTCCCAAGTGCGCGATAAATCTGTCGGCACGCTGATTCCAGATACAACATTGGCAACTGACCCGGGACCGGTGCTTCTAAGGGACAACGTTGCTCATCCGTTGCTTTTCGCAAGAATGTTCAGGGCTGTTCTTGCGGGTGCATGATCATGATGCTGAAAATGCTCGGAGGCTCTGGTTCACCGGCCCTGCCGTCACACCAGAGCGCATAATCCCAAAGCAAGATTTTCAACGTCTCGGACTGGGTCAGCCACTTCCAAGGGCGATAATATGAAGTGAACTTACCAGAGAAAGTAAAACCGAACATTTTGGAATCCAGCCTCACCACCCACGGCACGCTGAGCAGATACAGCAGCGGCACAGCCACTAGCGAAAGCGTCCATTTCATCTTGTGCTTTTTCTCAGTCTTGCTTCGGCCCTTATTTACCGATCACAGCAGGGTCCAATAAACCGTTGTGCAAGGCCGGTGTTTTTTCCCCGGCCAGGTCATCACACCAAGACGCATAATTCGAGAGCGGGCCTTTCAAGGGCGTGTTCTTGGCCAGCCACCTCCAAGGGAGGTAACAAGTCCTGAGCCAGACCAAACGGCCGACTAATATTTGATGATTGTGATCGATCATTGAGACCCACGGCATGCTGAGCACATAAAGCACTGCCACCGCTAGAACCGATAAAATCCATCTCATGGCGTGCGGATTCTTGGCGGGTTTATACTCATGAATGCAAGCATAGTCGATTATCACGCTCGTTCCATCCCTACTTAGCTGCCATTGCTTGGGTCCTGGTGATTGACATCGGATTCGCAGCAGGTTGTATGCGCGCATGAACTGGGAGGAAAAATATCAAATAGGCGAGGTCTTCTGGGATCGCGGCGGACCGTCGCTGCCGATGAAACAATATCTGGAACGACATGCGGTGCGTGGGCGGGCGTTGGTGCCGGGCTGCGGTCGCGGGCATGAAGTGGCGCTGGCAGTGGAACATGGGCTGGATGCGACGGGCCTGGATATCGCGCCTACGGCAGTGGCGGAGGCGCGCACGCAGTATCCGCAACTGGCGGAGCGTTTCCTGAATGGAGATTTTTTTGATCCGCCCGATGAAATGCGCGGTGCCTATGATGTGGTGCTGGAGCATACTTGCATGAGTGCGCTGCCGCCGGAGCTGCGCGCTGACTATCGGCGCGGCATCGATCTGACACTGCGGCCGGGTGGGTTGCTGATCGGGGTCTGGTTCATCAATCCGGCGCTGGATCCCGGCTACGAGGGGCCGCCTTATCCATTTAGCGTGGTGGATCTGACGTCGCTCTTTGCCGACGGTTATGAAATCGTGGATGACTATGTGCCGGATGTAGCCTTTGACGGGCGCGAAGGCCGGGAGCGCGTGCGGGTGCTGCGGCGGGCTGGGAATGAGTAGTTGTTCACGAGGAGTTTTTCCTTTTGAACTGATAAGCTGGGCTAATTCACGGTGCCAGCTTTGACCGTTACCATCTTCGCGGGATCAAGCTGCTGCTTGATCACTGTATTCACTTCCTCAAGCTTTAGGGCCAGCACCATCGCAGGAAAATCATCGAGCCACTTGATTTCAAAGCCGCGTTGGGCGCAGAGCATGAGCTGAGTGGCGAGACCCTCGGTGGTTTCAAGACCAACGAGAAATTTTCCGGTCATCGCGCTCTGGTGATAGGCGAGTTCATCAGCCGTGATGCCGTTTTTCCACCAGTCTTCAATCTCGCGCCGCGTGCTGGTGAGACCCTTTTCCAGCAATGATGGAGCGAAGGTGCCGGCGATCTTTAATGCACCGGGACGGTAGGTGTCATCACTCAGCTTGGCGCTGATTCCATAGGTCAAGCCTTCGCGATCACGCACATTGCCGATGAGTCGACTGGTGAAACCAAGCCCAAGCGCATGGGTCGCGGCTTGCAGGGCGAGCCAGCCGGGTTCACCCGCGCGAAGGCCGCTCGATTGACCCAAGATGACACTGATGCTCGCCTTGTCCGGAATATTGACGAAGACCTGTTCACCTGAGGGCGGCAGAGTGCCGG
>JAIOQF010000009.1 GCA_021413535.1 Verrucomicrobiota bacterium | reverse complement strand
ACGACCGTGGAGGATTTGCTGGCCAGCGCCAGAGCGGCACAGAGCAATGACAAGGCATAATGCCAGTGACTGCGCCCCGCCTGCTGGACTCCCACTGAAGTTGTTTCCTGCCGCCATTTCACAAAAAACAGCACGCACAGCAGATAGAACAAACATGACTGGGTGTTCTTCAATTCTGAAATCCACGCCACCGTATCCACCTGCACCGGATGCAATGCCCACAAGGCCGCAGCCAGCCATGCGGCCACGCGCGACATTCCCAGCCTCAGCAAAACCCGGCAGAACAACAGCGCACACAGTCCGTGCAGAATTACATTCAACACATGATACGGCGTCGGGTTCAACCCCCAGATGGCATGTCCCGCCCAAAGCGTGGTGATGACTAGCGGACAGATGCGCGCCTCGCGCGTAGTCCAGACCTCCTTCAATCCCTGAGGCCCGATGATGCTGGGATTCGCTGTGAGATAGGAATCGTCATCCAGAATAAAGCCTGCATTCCACACCGGCAGATAAGTCACGACTGTCACCAGCATCAAGGCCAGAGCCAGCATCGCATCACTCCGGCACCATGCCGGCAGCTTCAGCTTGCCCTCACCAATGCCTGCGCCGGGGCGTGAACGCTGGTGAAGAGGGCGCGAAGAAGAAGACACGGAGGGATGAAATCAAGTGAGTCGAGACGATGAGACCACTAATTCAACCCGAAAGTGGCACTGACTTTTCAAGGAGCAGCGCGAATTCTACCGCCGACTAAACCCTTTCCGCGCAGCGGCAATTTTTGCCGCTGCTCAACAGCGAACTCACTTAAGGCCTGCCGACGTCTCCCGCCTTTGCGCGGTGACGAAGCCGACGGATGAGGTATTTGTCGATTCGAGGCCCATCCACGCTCTCGCCTCGGCGAGCTGCGCCTTCTCTTTTTGCGAAACAATCTTCAGCCCCTTGCTCCGTTCGTTGTAAACACGCTGCAAGGTGGCACCCGCCCCTGCGCGGACTTTTGGGCAGGTGGCGCAGCCCTGAGCTTGCGCCTTGGCAAGACCTTTCTGGGCTGCAGCGAAGACCACCTTGCGCTCGGCGCCGAGATCGACGTTGAACTTTTTCTTTGCCTCTTCAAGCTCGGCAGGCGTGCACTCCCGGAATTTCAGGTAGCTCGTGGACAGATAGGCCGTATGTTCGGCATCGATCTTAAGCCCGGTCATCAAGCCTTTCACAGCTGAAGCTTCATACACTTGACCGGCTTCCATGTCGCGCGGGCCAACGGAGCGGTCGGGCGAGTTAGTCCGCAGATCCGCCTTGGTCGTCTGGGTGATCATGGCCACTCGCACCGTATCTGCGGCAACTGACTGGATGAGGGCAAAACTACCGAAAGCAAGCGCGATGCAAAGGTGGGGCTTCATACCCTGATCTTGCCAAAAACCTGAATTCAGTCAAGCGCAAACATCGCGCGGCTTGTGCTTACGAGCCCGTTGCGCGCCATCAATGGCAGTGATTGGCTCATGGGTTCATTTAGTCTGATTGCGTCGATTGAACGCCACGCAGTCTTCATAACTTGCACTACCCCCGAAGATATCCAGCGCGCTGCCGATGGTGACATCCACCTTGCCGGCACTGAGCTGTTGCACGCGGGCCAGATCGTTCAAATCACGCGCACCGCCGGCGTAGGTGACAGGCTGGTCACCCCAAACTCCCAGACAGCGCACCAGCGCTTCGTCGATCCCCTGGCACTTGCCCTCCACATCAACGGCATGAATAAGAAACTCGGCGCAATATGGAGCGAACCGAGTTATGAGATCCTTGTCCACGACGAGATCGGTAAGCGTCTGCCAACGATTCATGGCCACCACCCAGCCGTCTGATGTGGCCTGCAACTCAGATCAATCACCAGTCGCTCCACGCCCACCGCCTTCACCATGGCATCGAGCTTTGATTGCTGGAATTTCGCGTGCTCGTCGAAGAGCCATGAAGTGACAATGACGTGAGTGGCACCGTCATCGAGCCAGAGCCTGGCGTTGCCGGGATTGATCCCGCCGCCGACTTGCAGTCCGCCGGGATAAGCTGCCAAAGCCGAACGCGCGGCAGCATCATTCCCCTTCCCGAGCATGATGACGTGACCGCCAATCAGTGAGTCGCGTTGATAGAGTTCAGCATACCAGCTCGCGGGTTTGTTGCTGACGAAATTAGTTTTGAGATCCGGCACGGGCGAGACGCCCGCGCTCCCTTCACTGAGCGTGGAGCCGACGAGCTGCTTCACTTTGCCTTCGTGAAGATCAATGCAGGGACGGAAGCGAGTAGGCATGAAGAGTGGGAGATGGGAAGACGATGAGACGCGGAGACGATGAATTCAACGCAAAACTCTCCGCGTCTTCGCGTCTCCCCTCTCGCGTCTTCTTTAAGCCACTGTTCTTGAGAGCGGCTGCGTCAGCGGCGGGTTGGTGCGCTCGCGCCAGGTGAGAACCTCGGGGTCGCCAGTAGTGATGAGCACGACGTGCTCGTAATGCGCACTCGGTTTGCGATCCAGTGTGACGACAGTCCAGCCATCTTCCAGTGTCCGAGTCTGTTCGACGCCAAGATTGATCATGGGCTCGATGGCGATGGTCATGCCGGCGCGCAAACGGGGCTTGGCGCCCTTGGTGCCGTAGTTGGGCACTTGCGGTTCCTCGTGAAGTTTTCGACCAACTCCGTGTCCAACGAAATCACGCACGACAGTGAGACCGAAACGGCTGACGTAATTTTCTACGGAGTGACAGAGGTCGCCCAACATGAGTCCGTCGCGCGCCCAGTCGATGGCGATGTCGAGTGCATCCTCAGTGGCAGAGAGCAGTTTCTGCACATCGGGCGCAATGGGTGGAACGGGAATGGTCAGCGCGTTGTCACCAATCCAGCCATCTTTACTGAGACCGACGTCTATCTTGACGATATCGCCGGGTTTGATTTCGCGGGTGCTGCCGATGCCGTGAACGACTTCTTCATTGAGTCCGATGCAGATGTTGCCGGGAAATCTTTTGCTACCGACTTTATAATTGAGGAACGCGCTGGTGGCCCCCGCAACTTTGAGCTCCGCAGCGACAAAGCGGTCGATCTCGCCTGTGGTGATACCGGGCTGAACAAGCGCGGCGGCCTTCAGCAGGATGTCGCGTCCGAGGCCGCAAGCACGGCGGAGTCCATCGAGCGCCTTGCCGTGGCGGGTGGGGATGCGATCAAACGAGAGGGACATCGAATGCGGAATGGAGAATTCGGAATGCGAAATTCAGAAGCCAGTGATCAGTGGTCGGCATACAGGCTCGATTGAACTTGCGACGAAACGAAGGTGGAATGATCACACATCTGACACGGAACAGACCGTTGCGATTTCTATTCCGCATTCCGACTTCTGAGCATCAATGTCCGTGCATCAGCGCGTAAACCAGGCCGATGAGCGTCACGACGGAGATCGTTATCCAGAGCGCAACAACCAGCTTGGGATTTGCCGCCAGGCCACCGGAAGTGGCGCGGTCGAACCGACCGCGGATTTTTCCTTTGCGCAGGAAACCATCGTAATGGCGCTGCAACAGGTGGGTTTCAACCTGACGCATGACATCAAGCACGACGCCGACAAGAATCAGGATGCTGGTGCCGCCGAAGAACTGGCTGACGCGCGGACTGAGTTCCAACCAGCGCTGAAGCAGGAGCGGCAGCACGTAGATCAGGGTGAGGAAGGCAGCACCGGCGAAGGTGAGGCGGCTCATGGTGTAGTCGAGGAAATCAGCGGTAGGTTTGCCGGGACGAACACCGGGAACGTAACCGCCGCCTTTTTTCAAGTCTTCGGAAATTTGATTCGGCTGGAACATGGTGGCGACCCAGAAGTAGCTGAAGAAGAAGATAAGTCCGGTGGAGATGATCACATAAGGCCAGCCCGAGGTGAGCCATTGTGACCAGATGACAACGTTGCGATTGTCTGGGAACATGAAGCTGACAATCTGTGAAGGAAACAAGACGATGGCCTGCGCGAAGATGATGGGCATGACGCCCGCATAGTTCACCTTGAGCGGCATGTATTGGGTCTGGCCACCGTAGACCTTGCGACCGACGACACGCTTGGCGTATTGAATGGCGATTCTTCGCTGAGCCTGGGTCAGGGCGATGATACCTGCGATCACTGAGATGAGCACCACGACGAGCATGAGCACTGTGAGGGCGTCGGACGCACCGGCACCAGGCTTGCCGATGTAAGTCTGCCAGACGTTGACAAGGGCGCCGGGAAGATCGGAGACGATGTTGATGGCAATGAGAAGCGAGATGCCGTTGCCGATGCCGCGCTCGGTGATCTGTTCACCCAGCCACATGATAAAGAGACTGCCCGCAGTGATGGTGGCGACGCCAGTGAAGAGGAAGCCGAGGCCGAAATGCGGCACCAGCGGGCCGTGATCCTTCATGACGGCTTCCAGGCCGTGAAGGAAAATATTCTGCCCGGGATTTTTTAGTGAAGCGACCAAGAGATATCCTTGGAACACGCAAAGAAAGACCGTGGCGTAACGAGTCCACTGGTTGATTTTTTGACGACCGCCATCTTCGCGCGCCAGCTTGCTGAAGGAGGGCACAACCGCAGTAAGAAGCTGCATCATGATGGATGCGCTGATGTAGGGCATGATGCCCAGGGCAAAGACGGCGCACTTGGCGAGTCCACCACCGCTAAAGACGTTCATGAGCGCGGCGATGGCTGCAGCAGGCGAATTATCTGCGGCGCGACTGGCCACCCAGGCTTGGAGCACGTGCGGGTTCACTCCCGGGATGGTGATGGCGTAGCCGGCACGGACGACCACAATCATGGCCAGCGTGAAAAGGATGCGCTGACGAAGGTCGGGAATTTTGAAGCTATTGACGAAGGCAGAAATCATCTAATCGGAAAGGATGAGGGAGGAAGGTTGAAGGATGAACTGACTGAAAGGATGATCTCTCTGATTTTCATCCTTCAGCCTTCATCATTCAGCCTTTGTTTTCGCCGCATAGGCGGCTGATTTCTCGGCTGTTTCCACAGCAGCTTTGGCATCAGCAGCGTCTTTGAGCGTGCGGAAGATAAGCGTGACGGAGCCACCGGCGGCTTCGATTTTTTGACGGGCAGTGGTGCTGATCTTGTCGACTTCAACGGTCCACTTTTTGGCCAGTTCACCTTCGCCGAGAATCTTGATGCCATCCCACTTGTGGCGCCAGCGGCCCTTGAGGATATTCTTTTCACGCAGGCTAGCCTCATTGATGGTTGCGCCATCATCGAAATGATCGGCCAGACGATCCAAGTTGTAGACAGCGTAGACGGTCTTGAACGCGTTGTTGTTGAAACCCTTCTTCGGAAGTCGGCGATAGAGGGGCATCTGGCCGCCTTCGAAGCCTGGACGGATGGCGCTGCCGGAGCGGGCCTTTTGTCCTTTGTGTCCGCGACCGGAAGTCTTGCCGTGTCCGGAGCTTTCACCACGACCGACGCGCTTTTTGCGCTTCGTGGAGCCGGGAGCTGGTTTGAGTGTGTGAAGCCTCATGATAGATGCAAATGGGTGCGTGGGGTTGGATCAGATCGCCTTTTTTTCAGGCGTTTTCTTGCCGCGACTGCGGAAGACTTCGTCAGGCATCCGCAACATGCTCATGGCATGAAGGGTGGCCTTGACGACATTGGCGTGATTGCTGGAGCCGAGGGACTTTGAGAGCACGTCTTTTAAGCCGACGGCTTCGCAAACGGCGCGGACACCACCGCCCGCAATGACGCCCGTTCCTGGGGAAGCGGGCTTGAGCAGGATGTGGCCGCCACCATGGATGCCGACGACTTCATGCGGGATGGTGTTGTTGAGCAAGTTGACGTGAACCAGATTGCGACGGGAGTGCTCGCTGCCTTTTTTGATGGCATCGGCGACTTCCTTGGCCTTGCCGAAGCCCAGGCCGACGCGGCCTTGCTGATCACCTACGACCACGAGAGCGCTGAAGCTGAAGCGACGACCGCCTTTGACGACCTTGGCACAACGATTGATGAAGACGACTTTCTCCACGAATTCAGGTCGGGAGGATTCACCGCCTGGAGCGGGTTCGGAGGGGCGGTAGCTGGAAGATTTTGTTTCGACGAGGGCCATAATGCTTAGGTGCGTGATTTAGAATTTGAGGCCCTTGGCGCGGGCGGCATCGGCGAGCGCCTTGACTTTGCCGTGAAACTTGAATCCACCGCGGTCGAAGACAACGGAGGTGATGCCGGCAGCGAGAGCGCGTTCAGCGATGGCTTCGCCGATTTTGGCGGCGGTTTCCTTGGTGGCCTTGTCAGCCAGAAGGAGTTTTTCCAAGGTGGAAGCGGCGCACAAGGTGTGCTGCTTCACGTCGTCGATAATCTGGGAGTAAACCCTGCGATTGGAAAAGTGAACAGCGAGGCGCGGACGTTCCGCAGTGCCTTGGACGTTCTTGCGAACGCGCTTGTGAATGGCGCGGTGGCGCTCTTTGCGATTGATAACAGCCATGGTCGTAATTCTATATTATTTAACGGTCTTGCCTTCTTTGCGACGGACGTGCTCGTCCTTGTAGCGGACACCCTTGCCCTTGTAAGGTTCCGGCGGGTAGTAGCCCCGAACATCGGCGGCGAACTGGCCGACAACTTGTTTGTCGACACCTTCAACGACGATCTGGGTGTTTTCGTTTACCGTAACCTTGAGCCCTTCCGGGATGGGATGGAGGAGAGGATGAGAGTAGCCGAGGCTAAGATCGATGTTCTTGCCCTTGACTGCGGCTTTAAAGCCGACGCCCTGGATTTCAAGTTCGCGTTTGAAGCCTTTGCTGACGCCTTGAATCATGTTGCTGATGAGGCGTTGCGCGGTGCCATGGAGGGATCGCATGGTGCGATGATCGGTGGCACGGGTGACTTTGAGTTCTTTTTCCTCCTGGAGCACGGTGATGCCGTCCGGAAGTTGGAAGCTGAGTTTGCCCTTGGGTCCTTCAACGAGAACCTTGCGGTCAGCGCCGATTTTGACGTTGACCTTGTCGGGAAGCGGAATGGGTTGTTTGCCGATGCGTGACATGATGTGAATCTCCTTACCAGACGATCGCGAGTAGTTCGCCGCCGACTTTTTGTTTACGTGCCTGACTGCCGGTCATGACACCTTTGGGGGTGGACAAGATGGCGATACCGAGTCCCTGACGCACGCGCGGGATTTTGGTGCTGCCGACGTAGTGACGGCGACCAGGTGAACTGACGCGCTTGAGGTCGGTGATGACCGGGGTGCGGCCCTGATATTTAAGCTTAACCTTGAGGGTCGCGTGACCTTCGCTGGTGACGACCTCATACGCCCAGATGTAGCCCTCTTCTTGGAGGATGCGGGCGATTTCGCCCTTCATGCGGGAGAAAGGTGCGGTGAATTCCTGTTTGGCCGCGAGCGCAGCATTGCGGGCGCGGGTGAGGAAATCGGAGATCGGATCGGTGGCGAGGCTCATGATGGTTCTTTAGTAAATGGATGTCAGGCGGCGTCTTTTTCTTCGGCAGCCTTGTCGGCTTTAGCCTTGCGAACCTGGAAGGGCATTCCGAGGGCGCGCAACAGTTCGCGGGCGTGGTCGTCAGTAGCGGAACGCGTAACGAAGCTCACGTCAAAACCAAGCACTCGCTTGACTTTGTCGATCTCGATTTCTGGGAAGATGCTCTGATCGCTCAGTCCGAGAGTGTAGTTGCCCCGACCGTCGAAGGCGCGTGGCGAGATGCCGCGGAAGTCACGAATGCGAGGCATGGCGGTCTTCACAAGACGCATCATGAAATCATACATGCGGGAGCCGCGGAGGGTGACTTTGAGTCCGACGGGTTCACCTTCACGGAGTTTGAAGTTCGAGATCGCCTTTTTGGAATAGGTGATCATCGGCTTCTGTCCGGTGATGATGGAAAGATCGCGAGAGGCGTCTTCCGCGGCCTGCTTGCGGTCCGGCTGGGAGCCGATGCCGCAGTTGATCACGATTTTGTCCAGACGGGGAACCTGGTGGACGTTCGTGAAGCCCAGCCGCTCGCGCAGTTCGGGGACGATCTTTTCTTGGTAAAGTTTATGAAGTTCGGTTTGCATGATATATCACCTCTTTTGGCTTCCCGCCCCGCAGTCCTTGTTGTCAGGGCTGCGGATTTGAGGGCTCGCAAGTTGGCTGGTTATTTCTTTCTTTCAACAGGTTTCGCTTCCTTGCGCTCAATCAGTTTGACGTTTGAGATATGAATCGGCGCTTCTTTCTCGAGGAATCCTCCTTGCGGTTTCTCCTGAGTGGGCTTGATGGCTTTCTTCACCATGTTCACGCCTTCGATCAGCACGCGAACTTTCGACTCCCGCTCATGACGACGAACGGCAATGATGTTGCCACGGCTGCCCTTGTGGTCGCCGACGACGACCTCCACGAGGTCTCCCTTTCTGACATGGGTCTTAATTTTCTTCATAGAACTTCTGGAGCAAGAGAGATGATTTTCATGAAGTTGCGATCACGCAACTCGCGAGCCACGGGTCCAAAGATGCGGCTGCCACGGGGATTGTTGTCTTTGTCGATGACAACGATAGCGTTGTTGTCGAAGCGAAGAACGGATCCATCATTGCGCCGGATGGGTGCGGCGGTGCGAACCACCACGGCCCGGATGACTTCACCTTTCTTGACGCTGGCGGTCGGGGTCGCGATGCGCACGTGTGCGGTGATCACATCACCCACTCCGGCGGTGCGTTTGTTTTTTCTTCCGATCACGCCGATCATCTCCGCCATGCGGGCGCCGGTGTTGTCGGCAATCGGGATTTCTGATTCCATCTGCAGCATAATCGTATTCCTCCTGGGTCGTTCTGGGTTGTAAGTAAATTGGGCTAAAAAAGCGGGATCAGTGCGCGAGCACTTCGATGAGTTTCCAGCGCTTCAGCCGGCTGAGCGGGCGCGTTTCCTCGATGCGAACTTTGTCGCCGGTCTTGGCTTTGCCGTCCTCGTCGTGGGCATAAAATTTCGAGGTGAGACGGATGATCTTTTTGAAGACGGGGTGCGGAACGCGGCGCTCCACTTCGACCACGATGGTCTTTTGCATCTTGTCAGAGACGACGGTGCCGACGCGCGACTTGCGCACGGCGGTGCGGGCGGGGGCTGGATTGTTGGTTTCTTCACTCATGATCGTAGGTCCTGGCTGGGCAGTTTACTCCGCTTTTTTTGCGGCCTTCTTTGCTGCGGATTTTTTCGCGGCAGGTGCTTTGGCTTTGGTTGATTTCTTTTCCGCAGGGGCGGCGGCCGCACCGTTGGCTGGGATCTGACGAATGCCGAGGTGGCGCTCCTGAAGGATGGTCAAAATGCGCGCCACTTCTTTTTTCAAGTGTCCGATGGCGCTCTTGTTTTCCATCTGGCCGGTGGCCTTCTGGATGCGCAAGTGCATCATTTGCGACTTCAGTTCCCGGCTGCGGGACTGGAGTTCTTCGACCGTTAATTCGCGTATTTCGTGAGTCTTCATTTTTCCTGGCATTCTTCTACTGGATTTATTGCGCGTGGCGCGAAACGAAACGGGTGCGGACCCCGAGTTTATGAGCGGCGAGACGGCAGGCCTCGCGCGCCAGATCTTCGGTGACGCCAGAGACTTCAAAAAGCATGGTGCCGGGATAGATGACCGCGACCCAGAATTCTGGCGGCCCTTTGCCCTTGCCCATTCGGGTTTCTGGCGGACGGGCGGTGACTGGTTTGTGCGGGAATATCCGGATGAACACCGCGCCTTTGCGCTTCAGTTGCCGGGTAATCGCGACGCGGCAGGCCTCGATCTGATTATTTTTGATCCAGGCGCGATCAAGCGACTGTAAACCGAATTCCCCGAAGCTCACGCGGTTGCCTGTCGTCGCGATGCCTTTACGGCTCCCGCGATGGGCTTTGCGAAACTTGGTTCTGCTGGGCATCATGGCCATGGCGTGTCTCCTCTAAAAATGGATAATTGTTTATGAATGAATGATTGTCCTTAGGCAGCGGGTGCTGGTGCTGGTGCGGGGGACTCTCGACGGTCTTCACGACGTTCGCGGCGCTGTGGGCTGCGACGGGGTGCGGGCTCCTGCCCTTCGATCTCAGGCTTGCGGTTAACCCAGCATTTCACGCCGATGAGTCCGTAAACCGTGCGGGCCTCATAGAAGCCGTAGTCGATCGGAATACGCAAAGTCTGAAGAGGCACTTTGCCCAAGAGATACCATTCTGCGCGAGCAATGTCGGAGCCACCGAGACGACCAGCGACTCGGATACGAATACCTTCGGCACCCATTTCCATCGCGGTTTGCACCGCGCGTTTCATGGCGCGGCGGAAAGAAATGCGTCGCTCCAACTGCATGGCGACTGACTCTGCGACCAACTGGGCGTCGATCTCAGGCTGCCTGATTTCAAGGATGTCGATCTTGACCTGCTTGCCGCCGCACATTTTTGAAATTTCGGCGCTCATGACTTCAATTTCCAGACCTTTGCGTCCGATGACAAGTCCAGGACGCGCGGTATGGAGCGTCACGCGAACGAGATTCCAGGCGCGCTCGATGACGATCTTCGAGAGAGCGGCGGACGCGAGTTTCTTCTTGAGGTATTCGCGCACCGCGAGGTCACTGTGGAGGAACTCGGTAAATTCCTTCTTGGTGGCGAACCATTTGGAACGCCAGTCTTTATTGACCGCGAGGCGGAAGGCGATTGGATTGACTTTTTGACCCATGAGAATTGCTTGGCTGGTTGATTCGGTGCTTACTGTTTCTTGGCGCGGCGACGAGACTTCTTCGGCGCATCGGCGACGACTGCGTCAGCGGACTCGCCTTTTTTCACGTTTTTCTTCTTCTCGCCGAAGCCTTCAGGCTTGGTGGCAACTATGACGATGATGTGAGCCATGCGCTTGCGGATGGGCGCGGCGGAACCACGGGCGCGAGGCATGATGCGATGCAAGATGGGCCCTTTGATGGCCAGAGCGCTCTTCACATAAAGATCGTCGGCGTCGATTTCATGCAAGACAGCGGCATTGGCGATGGCGGAGCGCAAAACTTTTCCAATGAGCACTGCGGCCTTCTTCGGCGTGAAGTTAAGCACGTTCAGTGCGTGAGACGCCGGCATGCCGGTGATGGCGCGCGTCACTTCCCGGGCCTTCTGGTCGGAGATGCGTGCGTAACGGTGACTTGCCCTGATTTCCTTCGTTTCCATGTCGATGTATAGTTAGCCTTTAGAGGTTTCCGCCCGGCCGGTGTCTCCCACCTTGACCGATTCGTCCTTGCTGATGAGTTCCTGAACAACCGCGCCACTGATGCCCTGGCGAACGTCCACCACGAGCGCCCGCGCCACGGGTTTGTCCTTGCGATAAATTGAAAACGGCATGCCGGGATGCACGCCCTGACGCGACCCAATATTGAGGATGGCCACACCCATATCTTCCTTGAGACTGATGATCCGCGCGTTGTCGAGCGTGCCGCTTTCTGCCGCGCCGGATGCAACATTGAGCTTGGAACCGCTCAGAGCGCGCTCGGCTGCTGCGAGTGACTTGTTCAGATTTTCCCGGGATGCAGCATCGCCGCCAGAATTGTTTTTTGCATGCGCCAACGAAGCTTCAGAAAGCCCCACGAGTGCCTCGGTCAGGATGCGGCGATGACCTTCGAGAATTCTCAGATCACTCAAAGCGGTGAGCAGACGCTGCTGGAGTTCAGTGTTGGTCGGATCGAGTGCCGCAACACCGAGACCTTCCATTTGAATGCGCAGTTTTTCGTAACCTTCGCGTGCCTGCTGGCCATCCAGATTGGCATTGGCCAGACTTTCTGAAAGGCTCTTGACCTGTTCCTTGGCTTTTCCGAGTTTCTGTTCGAGCTCCTGGATTTGACCAGCGGAAACTTGCAGGGTGGCTTTAAGCTCCTGAAGTTCGATGCGTGAATCTGACTGCCCCAACACCGACCCAGCCGCGATCAGAGCCAGAAGAACTGGCGCGACGGCAAGGTTTGCGATGAAGGTGGAGATTTTCACGGGTATAAAATCAGCAGGGATTATTTAGCGACCTTCGCGGTGTGAGCGCCGTGCGCCTTGAACATGCGAGTAGGCGAGAATTCGCCGAGTCGGTGGCCGACCATGTTTTCCGAAGCGCTGACGCTCACGAAATCTCTGCCGTTGTGCACGAGGAAAACGTGACCGACGAAGTCAGGCGTGATCATCGAGGCGCGGGCCCAGGTTTTGATCGGTTTCTTTTGACCGGCTTCGTTGAGCTTGTCGATCTTCGCCAGAAGCTTCTGGTTGACGAAAGGTCCTTTTTTAAGTGAGCGTCCCATGGAGTGTCAGTGTGAAAATGTTATCGCGTTAATTCTTCGGACGGCGCGTCACAATGAAGCTGTCGGAATATTTGTTTTTCTTGCGCGTTTTCTCTCCCTTGGCGTGTCCCCAAGGTGAAAGCAGATGCTGGCGACCACCACCGGACTTGGAGCGTCCCTCACCACCACCGTTCGGGTGATCGATGGGGTTCATGCACATGCCGCGGACAGTGGGGCGAATGCCCATCCAGCGGGTGCGTCCCGCCTTGCCGCTGATGACGTTCATGTGCTCGATATTGCCGATCTGGCCGACGGTCGCGTAGCAGGTGGAAAGAATCTTGCGGATTTCGCCGGAAGGCATTTTCACCAAGGCATAGTCACCTTCGCGGTTGGAGAGGATGGCGGCTTGGCCAGCGGCGCGGGCGACCTTACCCCCTTTGCCGGGCTTGAGTTCGATATTGTGAATCTGCGTGCCAAGCGGAATGAGGCTGAGCGGAAGTGCATTGCCAATTTCTGGCGGCGCTTTCTCCCCTGCCATCACGCTACTGCCTATCACGAGATTCACCGGTGCCAGGATGTAACTTTTCTGACCGTCCGGATATTGAATCAAGGCAATGCGCGCGGTGCGAATCGGATCGTATTCCACGGCAACAACCTTGGCGGCTTCGTCGCGACGGGAGCGGTTGAAGTCGACCAGACGGTAGCGCTGCTTGTGACCACCACCGATGTGACGGCAGGTGATGCGGCCCGTGTTATTGCGTCCACCCGATTTCCTGAGCGCAACGGTCAGGCTTTTTTCGGGCTTGTGCTTCGTGATCTCATCGAACGAAGGCCACTGTTTGTAGCGGTTCGAAGGAGTCGTGGGTCTGAAGGTTTTCAGGGCCATAATCGTTTAAAAAATAGAGTTATCGCGGAAAAAAGTGAA
>JAIOQF010000302.1 GCA_021413535.1 Verrucomicrobiota bacterium | reverse complement strand
CTTGCCCCAGTCCTGACGCAATCAGGTTATAAACCAGCTGCATCCCCATCACCTGTGATCACGCCGGCCAGAGAAAACGAATTCATGAAGACAGCATGGCGCGTGGTTGCGCTTTTGTTTCCGGTCGCCCTCTTGAATTATCTCGACCGGCAGATGCTGGCGGCCATGAAGGATTCCGTGATGCTGGGCCTGCCCGACATCGTGACCGAGGCGCGCTGGGGCATGCTCGGAGCGGTCTTCAAGTGGGTCTATGCCGGGCTGAGTCCCGTGGGAGGTTTTATTGCCGACCGGACGAGCAAGCGCTGGATGGTCATCACCAGTCTGGGCGTATGGTCCACTGTCACTTGGGCGACCGGACAGGTGCACAATTATGAACAGATGCTCTGGACCCGGGCGCTGATGGGCGTGAGCGAAGCCTGTTACATACCGGCCGCGCTGGCTTTGATCGCTGAATTTCACACGGGGCCCACGCGCTCTCGCGCTATCGGAGTTCATCAAATGGGCATCTACGCAGGCATCGCGCTGGGCGGATTCAGCGGGCTGGTGGCGGACTCGAGCCACGGCTGGCGTGCGGCCTTCAACTGGTGCGGCGCATTCGGCGTGTTTTATGCGATTGTTCTGGTCTTTCTGCTGCGTGACCAGCCAAAAGCAAATCCAGCTGCAGATGCGAGGTCAGCTATCTCCGTGGCGCCTGTGCTGCGAGAACTCTTCAGCAAGGGAGCATTCATCCTGCTGGTGCTATACTTCACCTTGCCCGCGCTGGCCGGCTGGGTGGTTAAGGACTGGATGCCGCCGATCCTGCGCAAGATGTTTCAGATGGGGCAGGGGACAGCGGGACTGTGGGCCACGCTCCCCGTCACCATCGCCTCCTTTGCCGGTGCGTTGCTTGGCGGTATGATCGCCGATGCCTGGATGAAGGCGACTCCGCGCGGAAGAATCTTCACCAGCGCGGTGGGAATGGCGCTGTGCATTCCGGCGCTCATTGGCGTGGGCTATGCACCAAGCTTATTCGTGGCCATTGTGTGCCTTGTGGTCTTTGGTATTGGCTGGGGATTCTTTGATTGCAACAACATGCCCATCCTCTGTCAAATTGTGCGCCCGGAATTGCGAGCAACCGGCTACGGGATCATGAATTTCGTCAGCATCAGCGTGGGTGCCTTCGCCACCTGGCAAGTCGGAGCCCTGAGGGATGCGGGTCATCCGCCGTCCCTGATTTTCAGTATTTGCGCGGCTGCGGCGGCGCTGTCCGTAGTGCTCGTCTTGCTGATTCGTCCACGCATGGAAAGTCAGACGAGCGAAGTTCGTCAAGGCGGCACTGGCGCTGCGCAGGATTCATGAAGAACGACTGACAAGATTTGCGCAGATTTTGCCAGTAGGGTTGACGCATCAACGCGTAGTATTTGCATAGCTGATAGCAAAGTGAACTGGCACGACATCAATCCTCAACGAAGCCGGATCGATCCCGAGGGCTCGACACGCGATCCATTCTGGTTGACCAGTCAATTCTCCAACGCGGAGTTGGATGGAAAACGGGTTTTGATCAATTGGCTGCGGCAGGGGGCGCTGGAAAGCAGCGCTCTCTATGTCATCAAAGCTGGTGCTTACGGACATTCACGGCATATCCAGAGCATCCGCGCTGAACCGGAGGATGCCAGGGAAACGGGGGATGCGTCGGTTGATTTCGATCAGGCAGATGCGGATCAACTTAGGCGCACCAACGAAAAGCCGGAAGAATACAGCTTTATCGCGAATTTGGACTTGGATCGGACGCGCGTGCAGAGCGGAAATCTGGAAAAGCTGGTGCACGAGCGACGCGCCCGGAAACGCGAGGATGAGGCTGGTCGCTCTTACTTGGCGAGCAGTTTTTCAACTTCCGCTTCCAAGCCGCCTCGCGCGTGAGTGTTGGCCAGTTTGCCCTCCTTGTCCACCAGCCACATGGTAGGAACGCTGTGAATGCCGAACTTGGTGGCCATAGAGTTTTTCCAGCCTTTGCCATCGAAGTATTGCGGCCAGGGCATGCCTTTTTCCTTGGTGAATTTTGTCAGGGCCGCCTTGTCTGAATCCAGGGAGATGCCAATGATTTCAAATCCTTTGCTGTGAAGTGCGTTGTAGGTTTTCACCACATTTGGCACCTCAGCCACGCAGGGGCCGCACCAGGTCGCCCAGAAATCAATGAGCACGACCTTGCCCTTGAGTTTTGCCAGATCGACGCTTTTGCCATGTGAATCCACAAACTTCAGCGTCAGGGTCTCACCGATCGCAGGTGCTGCAGATTGCGGTTTAGTCAATTGAACAGCACCTGACAAGGACGCGGTGGCTGCCATTGCGCAAGCCATGACGGTTGATTGAATCAATAATTTAAGTTTCATAGGCTCGCATTCTAAAGGTGGCAACATGACCTGGCAATCACGCATTATCGTTGCGCTCGCTCAGGTCGAAACCGGTGTTAGCTACTTCACTCTGCGAGATATTTCTCGACCAGTTCGTCCAGTTTGCCGCGGGCATCGGTGCTGACCACGATGCCCTTTTTGTTCACCAGCCACATGGCCGGGATGCTGTTAATGCCGAAGCGCGAAGAAATTTCATTTTTCCAGCCTTTGCC
>JAIOQF010000301.1 GCA_021413535.1 Verrucomicrobiota bacterium | reverse complement strand
CGGCACAGGGTGAAAGACTGCGGGCCAAGTATGAGGCGATGCTCTCATCCCTCAGCAAGGAGGTCGTATCCTCGTTGCCAGCCATCGATGAAAAGAAGAAGGCCGCCTTTTTAGAAGCGCGGACGGCGCTGGCCTCGCTCGAGGCCCCGGCGATGGGCTCGAATGCCGCGGATGTTGCCAAGTATAAGGAAGCGCTAACGCAGGTGGAAGCCAAGATGATGGACTCCGCCAGGGCGCTCCTTGCGGATCACGGCGCTTTCCTCGGCAGTGACGCGCTCGATGGCAAGCTGGTCAGAATCTCCATCCTCACCCATGGCACTCCGCGCGGACTTGCCGAATTCTCCCAACAGGGCAAGGCTGAAGAGGCACTCCTGGACAAACTCTTCGCCGATGAAGCGCTCATGAAGCAGATCGCCGTGGCGGGGGGAGCCATGGACGGCAACTACGGCAAGGCCATGCAGACTTACGCCGCGATCCTGGAAAAGAATGAACGCGCCCGCGAGGTCGGCACTATCTTCCAGCGCCTGGCACTGGGCACCAGCATCGCATTGAGCTGCAACGATCCGGTCGAACGCTACCAGCACTACGAGAAAGCCTTCCTCGATGGAGAACTTGATCCGGCATTCAAGGACATGACACCATGGCTCTGCCGATTCATCACCGTCGGCGAGCGAGGCCTGGATGATCTTGCATGGATGCGGAAAATGTTGCGCAACTACCGCCCGGACCACATCAGGACTTCCGACTATCATTGGCGCTATATCCGCATCGTGAAAAGCGACATGCCCTATGACAGCATCCGCAAGGATGATGATTTGGGCTCCAAGTCTCAACAGGCGCTCGCACTCGGTGGCTCCTGCGGCCCCCGCGCATGGTTCGGCCGACTCTCTTGCCGCGCTTTCGGCATTCCGTCCCGCAACCATCCCCAGACTGCACACGGCGCCATGTCTCACTGGACGCCGACGGGTTGGAAGGTCAATTTAGGAGCCTGGTGGTCCAACTCGCCCGGCGGGCTTGACTTCTACCTCGACTCACAAGCGCGCGACTTTCCCGAGGCCTACATGCAGGTGCTGCGGGCGCAGTGGATCGCCGATGCACTGGGCGAGGAAAAAGTAGACCGCATCTCCTACGGCCAGGGCGGTGGCTTCTGGAACGCCCTGGCGTTCTACAAAAAGCGCGTGATGGTGGCGGATGCCGCGATCGCGAAATCTGAAGATGAGAAAAAACTCGCGGCCATGACTGGGGACGAAGCCAAGAAATTACTCGGGGAGTCCGAGGCGGATATCAGCGAGACCTACGATGGCGCGGCCTATGTGATCCCGGAGGATCATAAGAAGATCGTCATTGCCGCCGAAGGCACCATCACCCTTCCCGCCGCATCCTGTGCGAGACCGACCGCCAGCACGGGGCGGATTCTCTTCATGGCAAATTACGAGAAAACGGGAACCCAGATGCACTACGCCCGGTTGGGGAAAGAACCCGAACTCTTGACCTATTACATCGATGCGCCGAAAGACGGCAAATACAGGCTCACCCTTGACGTATGCACCATCGCCCCGTCTCAAATCAACCTGGTGCGGCTTAACAGAAGGACACAAATCGATGTGGAGCTACCCTACACGAGCGGGATGTGGGAGCGGACAAAGCCTGTCGAAATCGAACTCAAGGAAGGAAGAAACACCCTCATGCTCACTTGCAAAACGGGCAGGGGATTCACCATGAGGGAAATGAAGCTGGAACCCGTAAAGTAGCGACTTGGCCACTTCATCCTTTCCGTTCTCACCGGCCCTGGGGCGCAGGCCCGATCGTTCCGCCCTCGACAAAACTCGTCTTGGTGAAAATCTGGCGCCGGTCCTCTATGCCAACGGCCACATGTTTGGCCCAGCGCACGACCCGGCGGTTTAGAGACTTGGCATCCCAGACAAAATGGGCAACCTGCGGGTCGCACCACTTAAAGAACTGATTCTGATCGAGACTGATCAAGGAAACGTCACGGGGAGCGATGATCCCGCGTTGCGCCTGAAAGTCCCTTACGGCGAGCAAGATGGACATTTCGGTGACGATCAGGACCGTTGGGGGAGTGACCTTGTAAAGAGAATCCAGGCAGCGCCGCAATCCTTCGGGCTGATAGCCCCATTCAGGCAGGTTGTAGGAACTCGGAGTGATGCCCGCCTCTTCAAGCGCTTCCAGGAAGAGAGTGGCAAAAAAGGAGTGCTTCGGTTTCAAGTGCTCTTCCCTGATCAAGAGCACGATGCGACGGTGACCCAGTTCGACCAAGCGCCGGATCAGCTTGGGCATGTCTCTTCGGACACTGCATCCGGCGATGGGAATATCCGACTTGTTCCCAAAATAGGCATAGGAAGGTGTGGGCTGTTGGCAAAACCATTCAAGCACCTCACGGGATCCGGAAGCAACGATCCAGGCATCGGCCGGGTTTTGCTGAACATGCTGGGCGACCCGCTTCACGTCCATGCCCAGATCCAGCAAGGATTTAGGCGCGAAGTCGACGGCAAAGCCTGCCTTCCGGAGTTGCGCCAGCAGATCTAGGACTTGCGGCAAACCCGGACTAAAGGATTCGTAGGAAAGGAAATTGACCCGGTAGTCCCGTGGCACCACGTTGCCCTCAGACAGAACGATCCGGCGCCGCTTGCCCGTCCCCTGCGAGACCAGCATACCCTCCTTCGCCAGCCGCCTCATGGCCGCCTCCATCGTCGTGTTGCTGACGCCCAATTCCCCGGCTAGCTGGTCCCGCCCGGGAAGGGTGCCTCGCCAGCGCCCCGAAAGCATCCCTTCACGGAGGAGATTGACGACCTGCTCGGTCACATTGGAAAATGATGAGCTGCGCGGCATGTCAAAAAGCTGTCATTTAAAAAGACGGCATGTCAAACAAGGTTTTTATATGTTTGGGGAGGCTGGAATGCATCTACTAGTGTTCTAGGATACCTTCCAGATGCACCAGAGCACCTCCACGATTTCAGGATCATACTCTGGAGGCCGCCTTTAGCGCACGCTCGGATCGGCGCTCCAGCCCGTGCGCGCGCCCAGCAGCTTGATGGCGTGCTTGCGGGTGTTGCCGAACTACGCGCACAGCCCGTCTATCATGCGTCCGCGCCCAACATACCTCTTCCGCAGGCGCGGCAGCATCTCTTCTCTGACTTATTGACTCGTGGACATCAGCTTGGTTGCCGGTGTCATCCTTTATGAGGCAACAGGTCGGAGAGCAGCGCTTTTTCAACGAGTTCAGCAAGTAGGCCGATGTTGTATATTGACCGCCAACATCCTGTAATAGCCTGCATCCTCCCTTCAACCGCTTTGCGATTTTTAGTGCGGGCCTTGAGCATACACAGCTTTCACCACATCCGCCAAAATCTCCAACCCTTCGCGCACGATGTGCTCCGGCTGGGAAAAGGTCAGGCGCAGGCATTGATCGGCGTGGGGCCAGGGGGCGTCGAGACCGTAGGCGAAGTAATGGCCGGGGATGACGAGCACCTTTTTCTTCTTGAGCCGCTGGTAGAGTTCCGCTGCGGGGATCGGTAGATCCTTCAGCCATAACCAGAGGAAGAACGCACCTTCGCGCGAGTGCACGGCCCATGGAATTTTATCTCCAAGTTCATGCTGTAAGATATGATGCGCATGATCCGATCGATGGCGGTAGAAGGGAGCGATGACATCGCGGGAGAGGCGGATGAGCGTATCGTCAGCGAGCATCGGTTGCAGGATGGCCTGGCCGAGGTTGCCGTTCGCCAGGGAGACGATGGCGTTCATGTTGCTGAGCGCCTTGATGATGTTCGGCGCGGCGACAATCATGCTGGTGCGCACTCCGGGCAGGCCGACCTTGCTCATGCTGATGGAGAAAATCATGCCCTCGTCCCACTGCGGGCGGAAGCCGTTGTAGATCACTCCCGGGAAGGGATGACCGTAAGCGTTGTCGATGATAAGCGGGATGCGGTGCTGGGCGGTGAGTTCCCTAAGGCGGGCGAACTCTTCGGGGCTGATGACGTTCCCTGTTGGATTCGTGGGGCAGGAAACGCACACGCCCGCGATGTCCGGCGTGATGCGCAGTTTTTCAAAATCGATGTGATACTTGAACTCATGCGCCCCGCGTTCCTCAATGTGCGGCAGGCAGGCGGTGAAGAAATCGGCGCATGAGCCCTGATTCGCATAGCCGATATATTCCGGAATGAGGGGCAGCAGGATGCGCTTCTTCCCGGCGCTGGATTCTCCAGCCAGCAGATTGAAGAGCAGAAAGAACGCCGTCTGGCTGCTGGGCAGAACGCAGATGTTTTCCTGTGCCACGTTCCAGCCGCAGTCGCGCTTGAGAAACGCGGCGAAGGTTTCGCGGAACAATGGGTTTCCGGCTGGCGGATCGTAGTTCAAGAGCGCGCGGTCAAGCTTACCGGAGTCATCGAGCAATTCACGCATCCGGTCGCGCCAGAGCGCCTGCATCTGCGGGATAGCCGCAGGATTGCCGCCGCCGAGCATGCGCATGTCGGGCGCGGTGGAGAAAGCCTCGCCGAGATCGGCCATCAACTCCTGGATGCCGCTGGGGCCGGAAAGCAGATTGCCTAGATTGGAAAAGGTGGACATGAGATCGCGCACGGTGGCTCAATGCTCTCAGCTAATCACGCAAGGTGATGGCTGTCATCCCCTGCGTTTATCAATTGGTAGGAGTCACTTACTCCAAGCCCCGGGTGTCGACGAGGGACGCGCCATCCAGGATGATGCCATCCTGACTGGCACCGTTGAGATTCGCGCCATCAAGATCGGCCCCGGTGAAGTCGGCATGGGTGAGGTCGGCGTTTTTCAGATCCGCTCCAGGAAGCTTGGCCCCGGTGAGGCGGGCGTTCGAGAGATTGGCCTCGATGAACTCAGCGCCGTCGAGACAAGTGTCGCTCAGATTGGCGTTGCTCAAATTGGTGTTGTCGAAGAGCGTGCCGTTGGCGTTGGCCCCTTGGAGATTGGCGCCGGAAAGGTCGGCCTCGGTAAAGTCTACTCCAATGAGTTTGCTGTTGGTGAAATTCGCACCCGTGAAGATGGCTTGCGCGAGATTTTCACCCGTAAGATCGACTTCGGAGCAATTGGCGTTGCGCTTGTCGAGGCGACGGCCCTTCTTGCCGTTGGATTCAAGCCAGTCGTGATGAGAGCGCAGTTCGGCAGCTGTGGGGGCGGATGGGGAAGATGGAGCGGGCATTACTGACGAAATGCAGGCGTCTGTCGTGGAGTCAAGGTGGTTTTGCGACAAATCTTAATTTTTAATCGCGTCCAAATAGAGGAATCAAGCCCGGTATACCCATGCAGAGGATGGTGAGCAGAAGAAAAACACCAGTCAATACCGTGATCAGCGGGCTGATTTTTCCTGCGCCGACTCATCTTTGATCTCCGCTCTCGGCGGAATGAGGCCGAGTTCTTTTTGCGCACGGTCGATCAGCGCCTTGATGTCTGGCTTCAAATCCAGCACGCGCCGCCAATATTTTTCAGCCAGTTCACGCTGATTCAGCTTGTCATGCGCCTGCGCAAGGTGGTCGAGAATCTCGGCATCTTCCGCCGTGATCTCCTTCATGAGAGATTCCGCGCGCTGCAACTCAGTGAGTGACTCGGCAAGCTTTCCGCGTTTGAAAAGCACCCAGCCAAGGCTGTCCACGTAGGCGGGGTTGTCCGGCTCCAGTTCATTGGCCTTGCGGATGAATTGTTCGGACTGGTCAAGATGCTCGCCGCGCTCCAGCCACATGTAGCCCAAATAATTTAGCGTGCCGGCGGCTCGCGCCGGATCGTCCGGTGGTGTGAGCAAAATGCTTTTCTCGAATTGTCTGGCCGCATCTTCGTAGCGGCCGCTGCGCTCCAGGGCCACGCCATGATTGTAATGAAACATGTCGTCGAGCAGTTCCGGCGCCTTGGTCGCGGCTTGGGTGGCCGCCTGTTCATAAAACTTGGCGGCTTCGGCATACTGCTTTAAGCGGCTGCGGGCCAGTGCGCCGAAATAGGTGATGCGGGGTTCGCGCGGAAACAGTTGCGCTGCTCGCTGGGTGAAATGGAGGAACTTGTCCGACTCCTTGCCGAAGCGCAGCAGATTGCATAGTTGCAGATAGTCCGGCAAATCGCCGCCGCCCGACTGAAGTGCAGCCTCGAGTTGCTGCGCGGCCTTTTCGACTTCGCGCTTTTGCAGATATTGGCTGGCCAGCAGACGTCGGTGCTCCACGCTGTCGGGAAATACCTTCACTAGATCTTCCAGCGCCAGTTGCGATTCAGCCGGCTTTTCCATCGCTTCGTAAAGTCGCACCAATCGACTGCGAGCCTCCAGACTGCCGCCTTGCTTTACGACTTTCTCGCAAATTTCCGTGGCTGCGGTGAGTTGATTACTAAAAAGAAAATAGTCCGCCGCTGCGATCGCGGAGTTCTGATCCTGTGCTGCCAGTGCTAGGTCGCGCGCCTTCTCAAAGAAGGGATTAATCTTCTGCAGGTGCGCGGTGCGTTTGTCGACCACGGCGATGGGCCAGACCTCCTGAGCCATGCGACCTGTGCGCAGCCAGTAGACGGGATCCTTCACGGCTTGCTTGGCAGCTGTCGCCATCACTTGCGTTGCCTCGTTGCGTTCGCCTCGTGCCAGATGCAAGGCCACAGCGTTTTCATAGGTTGCGGCGTTTCTGGGAAATTTGAGCAGCATCGTCTTCACGGTGGCCCTGGCAATAGCAGCGAGAGAGGCCTGTTCATCCGCGTGTTTCAAAGCGAAAAGCGTGAGATGAACATAGGGTTGTGGAGAATCTGGGTGCGTCATTATCTGCGCCTCCAATAATTTCAGTGCGGCATCCATGTTCTGATATGCCAGCACTAAATCTGCGACATGCGCGACCAGGGCCGTGTCAGCATCGACGTTCTCGATGAACGCAAGATAATGGCTCAGTGCTTCGCGCGGCTGGTCGGACTCCTCGAACAATCGCGCCGTGACTAGGTGCGCGTGAGCCGTCGCGAGCTTTTCATTTTTTGCAGAGAGCTGAAGATCTGCCGGCGGTGTTGCCGGCACGGCAGTAGAAGTCGCAGGGTTGCTAAAAGCCAATGCGACCGTGATGACGGCAAGCAGATGGGTTGGCAGCTTCGGCATGGCGGGATTCTACGCGTCGTTGTGTGATTGGAAAGAAATGTTCGAGATCATCGGTGCGGATTCAGGCTAGATCGATGATTTGGCAAAGACTAGAATGATGCGCAGTTGGGGAAATTGTCTGTTCCGCAGAACGTCCTTATCACGCAGAATGATAACCGTAACAGCCTTGTTACGGTTCATTGATTGTGAGAATTCAATCGGGCGGGTAAATTTCGGCTGTCATGAAAACAAACAACCACACCCTTCGCCGGGCTGCGATGCTTGCCATCGCCGCGTTCGCCCTTGCCTTCACCACACCTGCCAGTCTTGCTAAAAACGGCGCTGATGATCCCGTCGGCCACGATGCCGGATACGACCACGGCGGCGGAAGTGGAAAGAAGAAAGGTCATCACTCGAGTTCATCCCACCACAAATCGAGCCATAGCAAATCGAGCCACAGCAAATCGAGTCATCATCACAGCAGTTCAACTCATCATCATACTTCCAGCCACAAATAATAAGCTCCCTCCACGGAGCTCTCGACCGCGGCCCGGTGTTCCGGTCCGCGGTTTTTTGTATTTTAGAAACGGAGCGTGAACTGGGTTGCGATCAAGTGGCTAATTTCGGATCTGGATGCGTAGTTCCCATGTTGCACGCTGTATTGCAGCTTGAGCTGTGTGTGTGCCGTGGGGCGACATCCCACTGCGGCGTCCAAGCGCCAGACATCGTTGCCCCAGGCTGAGCTGCCGCCCTCGCCGTTGTCCACGTTGGAAAAGAGCTGCTGGTTCCAGCGCAGCGCGCCAAAGAGTTGAGGCGTGAACTTGTATTTTGCCTCAAGATAATACGCAAACGTGTCCACGTTGCCGACGTTCGGCACTTCGAAGCGCGACTCGTAAAGTTCCGCCCAAAGCTGCCAGTGATGCCAGGCGAAACTGATGTCCTGTCCCAACAGTGTTTGGTGATAATCACCGATGTTGCGTCCCGCGGGCAACATGGGTGCCGCTTCGGATCGGAAATAGGAACCTTCGCTTGCGGAGACGCCGAGGTTCCATCGCGGGTCCGGCCTCCAGGCCACGCGCGCGCTCACGGTTGGATGTTGGAATCCAATGCTCGTCCCGTCCCACGATTCGGGACGCGCGCTCGGAGGTGTGTTCTTGATCTCCGCGGCATACTCGAACTGGCCGAGTCGACCGGAGACGGACGCTCCCGTCGCATAATCCGCGCCCCAGATGACCGGCAGAAATTCATATTTCTCGGCCGTGACGCCGGTCAGTAGATCCTTCGACGACGCATACACCTCCATGTCGTAGATCGCGGTAAGGTTCTCATAGACCAGTGGCGCGCTGATGAACGGATTTTCCCACGAGTGATGTCTCGCCTGCCAGGTCCCGACCACAGTGGCGAACTTTCCAATCTGCAAGTTAAGGCGTCCGTCGTCCCAGGGAGTGAAGCGCAGGGCGTATTCATCAAGTCGCACCTGCGCGTTGCCATCGGAGGGATCAAACCCGCGGTCGAGGCACGACTGGATGAAGAGGTAGAATTTTGATCCTAATTGTGCGTCGAAAAACAGAGTGAGACGCGGATTGAGCAAAAAGTTCTGGTCGCTGTAGATGAGCGCCGGCGCGGGTTGGGAGAAGTTGTAAGTCTCCAGATCGATGAGACCGCTGAGCCGGGCGCGTAATCCACCATCCTTGGTGCTGAACGTTAGCGCCTGATCCACGCGATCCAGCAATTCCTCTGCGGGCAGCAGGGCGACCGCTTGCGCAACGAAGCCGAGGCAGAGAGTAAGAAATATTTTCATGCAGTTGCGGCGTGAGTGGCGCTCGAATTCTCAAATACCCGGAAGCGCACTTCAAATTCCGTCCATGATGCATCAGAGCGCATCAATCTTAAATCACCTTCATGCAGCCGTGCCAGCTCCCGCGCCAGATTGAGCCCGAGGCCGTGGCCGGGAATGTTTTCCCCGCTCGCGCCACGGTGGAACCGCTCGAAGATATGTTGCTGCGCCTCTGGGGGAATGGGATTCCCGGTGTTGGCCACGCTGAGGATTACGAACGCGTCCCGCCGGTGTGCCCGGATGCGGATGACGCCCCCGATCCGGTTGTATTTGCGCGCGTTCTCCAAGAGGTTCTGCACAATCATCGAGGTGTAACGTTTTTCCCCGACGATCAAAAGATTTTGTGTCACACCGGTTTCAATCGTGAGGTGAAAGGGATCCTCCAGGGCGCTGAAGTCATCAAGCCAAGCCTCGATAAGTTCGGTGAGGTTTACTGAGGTGAATTCTAAGCGGAGCCTCCCCTCATCCATCTGTGAGAGCAGCAGCAAATCTTTGATTACTCCCGTCAGCCGTGAGGTCTGGCCCACGAGCGATGACAGCTCCTCGCGCATTTCAGGGGCGATGTTCTCTTTCGCCAGCAGCTCCTCCAATCCCGCACGCAACACGGTGACGGGAGTCTTGAGCTGGTGGGAGGCATCCGAAGAGAACCGGATCGAACGCTGAAGCTCGACGTTCGTCTGCTCCAGTTCCGCCTCCGCGCGCTCGCGTCCCTCACGATTTTGTTCTGAATCCACCGCGAGTTTCTCAACGGGCTTCGAGAGAGCGGTCGCGATGAAGTGGCTCGCCACCAGCCCGACCAGGAGCAGCAGCACTCCTGCGCTCAGAATTTGCCAGCGCAGATGCCGCTGCTGTTCCAGTGCTTCGGCAAGAGGGTGCAGCGAAAATTCGTATGCTGGCGGAAAAAGCGAGGTTGGATTGAGCACTTTGAAGAACAGCAAGTGCGGTGCCCCACCGAGACTGACTTCGACGCTGTTGGCGTGGTTTCTGGCGATTACTGGCCCGACCTCGGCGCTGAGAGCTTCTCGCGTTGCCGTATCGAGTTCCGGAAGATGCAGCTCATCGTTTAGCCAGATGCCGTGCAAAAGTCGCGCGCCGTTCCCTGGCTGATCGGGGCCGGCCGGTTCGAAACCAAGGACAATGGCCGCGATCACTTCGCCCGTTTCGGTGGAGATGATCGGTGTGGCGATAATTTCGTCGACGCCTCCGCCTCCAGAGTTGCGTCGGAGGTAGCCGAGTTGCTGTCGCTCAGGAATCTTTTTGAGCGAGAGACGGGCTTCCTCCGCTGGATCGAGCTCCCCGGTGTCCCGGGCATCGCCTGGAGGGATGACTGATCCTTCGGCATTCAGGAACCGGTAGAACTTCGCATGAAGCGCGCGTCCCGGCTTGTCGGAGGACGCGTCGCCATTGGCCATCAGTTCCCGCAGCGCATCGCGCGCACTTGGGTAGAGGAGGTCGGGGGCACCGTCCTCCAGCGCAGCATGGATGCGCGGTTTGCGCACTAGCACCCGGCCGAGTTCCTCCAGCGCCGCGTGCCGCACGTCCTGCACGCGGTGCATTGCATCAAGCTCGCGCTCGAATTCGCGTTGACGCTCGCGGCTCGCGGTGGCCTCCAGGTTGCGCTGGGCGATATAGAGCCCCAGAGTAGTGAGCGTCGCCACTACCAGCATCATTGCCACTTGGAGTCGCGTGCGGAAGCTCGCGAAACGGGCAGGCTTCGGCGCGCGGGTCGCATTCACGGGAAATTCACCTTCAGGGGAGAACCGGCCTTAATGTCCACGGCACGCTCGAGGGTTGTCCGGCTGTCGATCCAGGCCTTAAGCGTATAATGTCCGGCGGGAAGTCCGGGTAGTCGGAACTGTC
>JAIOQF010000008.1 GCA_021413535.1 Verrucomicrobiota bacterium | reverse complement strand
AGTCGCGGCTCGACTGTGCTCCAGCGCGCGGAAGAATCGGAATGACGAGTGACTTCTCTGCGTCGTTGGCTGCAAACGATTTGAGCTGGTTCAACTGCGCCGTGTAGTCGGTGCTAGCAAGAGCGGTGCCGTTCGCTGTGTCGGCGGTGACATCGAAGGCTACCAAGGGGTCGCCTCCGCGGACAATCTTGACTGTCAGGCTGCCAACGTTCTCCGTCACTGAATAGGTGGGTTGTTCGACCTGAACAGAAGTGAACGCCGCGCCGATGCCATCACGTGGAGTGAAGACGAGTTTGCCCGTGCTGTAGAGGGTGAAGCGTCCGACGAACGTTCCGGGACCCGAACCTCCGGGAGTCATGCGAAACAGATCAAGCACCTGGCCTGGATTGCCTTCGATGTGCGGGTTAAACGTGGCAAAGCTGATGCCGCCTGAGTTCGTGACGGTGCCGCCGGGCATGTAGGATGCATAACTATTGGAATCCGACGTGGGTTGAATCAGCACGCCTGAAGTTAGCGTGCCATTGTTATACACCGTGGCCATGGCGCTCATTTTTGCAGTGGTGAAGGTCCTGGGTGACGCCGGTTCCGGCATCAGCCCGGACACCGAGGAGGAGATCCCCGGCATCGTAGTCATTAACCGCGCTGGCGGTGGTGGCGAGCAGTGTCGTCCCGGCCAAGGCCAGGAGGACTGCATTTTTTAAGTTGGTGAATTTCATGGTGTTAATCATTCAAGAGGGTGCTGTGAGTTATTATGATGAGCGGCCGCGTCATTCACGGGCCGCCCCAGACACTGCTTAGTAGTTTTGAAGGACCACACCGCCATCGGCAGTCCGCAGGCACTTCATGGTGCTGAGTTTAGGTGAGGGGGCGTCAACCGTGATGATCTGGTTGGCGAGCGCATCTGATATTGTCTTCTTGATGCCCGTGAGCGTGGTAAGATAGGACAAGGATTCATAACCCCAGAAAGTATATTTACCTTCCTGAACGGCTGCTTCGCTATAAGGAACTCCGTTCCAAGTAAGCTCCTTGGCTCCACCGCTGATGGCTGTGGTGGCATCACTGATTCCCGCATAAGAAACGAAGTAGCCCATGGCCGTGGGGCCGGTGGGAGCGCCGTGAGGTAGGCCATCCTTGTCCAGGGCGTTGGAAGTGATCATGGTCATCGAGGTGGCCAGGGTGCCGCCGCTGCTGTAGCCGCCGTCGCCCGGATTGGGATGCTGGGCCACGATAGCCGGGAGCACACTGACGGAGTTGGTGGCCAGGACTTGAGCCGTGGCAATGCCGCCAGAGATCGTGGGCTGGAACTGTGTTACTTGCGAGTTGTAGCCAACACCGCTTTCCTGGAGCGCTTGAAGGCGGGTGCCGGATCCGGCATCACGGCCAAGCGCCCAGACGAGCTGGGTGTTGTGGGCGCTGTTGCCAGTAATCGTCGCCAGCGAGACAGAGCCATTGCTGTAAAGTGCCTGGGCGATTTGAGGCGTCATGTTGCTGATCGGACATGCCGTAACGAAGCGGGTGCTTACGCCTGACGCCGCTCCTGTGGAATTCAGAGTCGCGCCGTCTGTGTTCTTCACGATCGTGAATGTCGTGCCGCTGGTGATGGCTCCGATCCTGGCGTTGGCGGGAATGTTGGCGTTGCCGGTGATGGTCATTCCGGCTGAAAGCGAAGCAGTATCAGCAACAGTGCCGATATTATCAGTGCCAGTGGTGTCAACGTTCATATCTGAAAATGACTGGCCGCGATTGGCGATCCACTTGAAGGCAATGATGCCGACGGGTGTGATGGTCATAGAGGGATAGGCCGGCGCCTTGAAGGGTGTGGTAGACTGGAAGTGATCCAGCATCGCCACATCGGATGCGACTCCTGCCGCCGCCGAGTTGTCGGTGAGATTTGCCGTGCCGCCGTTGGTCAATGCTGCGCTGAGAACGGTGCCGCCGTCCTCCAGATACTTCACTGTGGTATCGCCTGAGACGACCGCGAGCTGGCCATCCACCGCGCCCGACCATGAAGTTTTGATGGTTACATCCGTGTTGGCACCAATGTCACCCTTGAAGATGTGTTTGCCAGCGCCTGTGAAACTTGCGCCGATATAACCATAGGTTAAATTCGCCGTGTATAAGTTCTTGATCGCATTTACAGTTGCACTCCGGAATGCGGTGGAACCAGTTACACGAATGGTGGTTTGGGCTTCAGCGAAGGTTGTAAATGCCAGCAGGGCGAAGCCTGCGAGTAGGGATTTAATTGCTCTCATGTTTACTATTGGTTTGTTGGTGGAGGTTGATTGAGTGAGTTCCGGTTTACTTGTAGAATCAGGTAATTGCTCTCGGAGCGGTGTTAGATATGGTTTTTCTTAACACATGCAGGCTATCGTCAACTAGCCCTCAAGGGCTACTCGTTTACTGCAACGTTTTCGTCACTGAAGGGATCAGTCATTTACGACGACATAGATAAATGATCTGTGATCCAGACTCGCGTGAGAGGGGGATCTGTGTTAGCCAATGAGCATGCCTGTGCCCCCCAGCAAATTGCCGCGCGCGGTCATCGCGCTGGGTGTGGTGAGTCTGTTCACCGACCTCTCCAGTGAGATGATCGTGCCGCTTCTTCCGGCGTTCCTCACACTTCAGCTCGGTGCCACGGCGACGTTTTTTGGACTGGTCGAAGGCGTTGCTGAAACGGTGGCGGCGCTGCTCAAGCTGTTCAGCGGCGCGTGGTCGGACCGCAGTGGCAACCGCCGCCCGCTGGTGTTGTTCGGGTATTCGCTGTCTGCGGTGATGCGACCGATGATGGCGCTCTGCACCGCGCCGTGGCAGGCGCTGGTGGTGCGTGCGTCGGACCGAGTGGGCAAGGGGCTGCGATCTGCACCGCGCGACGCCTTGCTCACTGCTGCGACCGCTCCGGAGTCACGGGGCTGGGCTTTTGGATTTCACCGGGCGATGGATCACATCGGTGCCATGCTCGGTGCATTGCTGGCAACCATCTTGCTAAGCATCGGCTTGAACACGCGGCAGGTATTTTGGGTCGCTGCGATACCGGGAGTTTTTGCCGTGCTGGCGATTCTTTTCGGTGTGAAGGAAGCGGGGAATGCGAGGAGCAAACTGAAGGCATCAACTGATTCCACGCTGACGTGGTCGCAGCAACCAGCGCAACTTAGGCGATACCTGATGATTCTCGCCATCTTCACACTGGCGAATTCTAGCGATGCCTTTCTTCTGCTGAAGGCCAGCGAGGCTGGCATCGCTTTGAAGTTCATTCCCTTGCTCTGGATTGTGCTGCATCTCACAAAGGCGGTGACTAATCTCGCGGGCGGGCATTTGTCTGATCGCATCGGCGCGTTGCCCGTGATCCGCGGCGGCTGGTTGGTTTATGGCGCGGTGTATGCCTTGTTTGGTTTTGCCAGCAGCGCGTGGCAGGTGTGGGTGCTGTTCGCGCTTTATGGATTGTATCACGGTCTGACCGAAGGTGCGGAGAAGGCGCTGGTGGGGAAGTTAGCGCCACCGGAGCAGAAAGGCGTGGCGTTCGGCTGGTATCACGCGATCTGCGGGATTGTCGCGTTGCCAGCCTCGTTGGGAACGGGATTTCTCTGGGAACACCTGGGTAGTCGCACGGCGTTGATTTCCTGCGGAGCGCTGGCGTTTCTCGCAACGGCGTTGATTGGCTGGCTGGCCAAGGATGAGAAGATCCGCGCCGCTGATGGCTGACGACTGGCTTATTGAAGTGACTTCGGATCCAGTGCGTCGCGCAGGGCGTCGCCGAGGAGATTGAGTGACAGCAGGGTCGTGACAAAGAACGCGCCGGGGAAAGCGAGAAGCCAGGGACATATCTCCATGTTGCTGGCACCTTCCTGGATGAGCGATCCCCATGAGCTATTCGGTGCCTGCACTCCGAGACCAAGGAAACTCAGCACCGCTTCCAGCAGCATGATGCCGGGCACGGTCAGGCTGGCGTAAATCACCACAGGGCCAACCACGTTCGGCAGCAGGTGATGCCATAGAATGCGGCGCAGGCCCGCACCACAGGCGCGCGAGGCCAGGACAAATTCCTGGTTCTTCAAACCGAGAACCTGTCCGCGCACCACTCGTGCGGTGGTGAGCCATTCCACGGCGCCAATGGCGACAAAGAGCAGCAGGAGGCTCGGGCCGCAGATGACGGAGAGCAGCACTACGAACGCGATGAAAGGAAATCCATAGAGGATGTCCACCAATCGCATCATGGCGTTGTCCACTTTCTTTCCAGCAAGTCCGGAGATCAGTCCGTAAATGGTGCCAATGATGACCGCTACCAGTGTGGCCACGACGCCGACGAGCAAGCTGATGCTGCCGCCGCAGAGTGTGCGCTTCAGCACATCGCGACCCAGCGCGTCCGTGCCAAACCAGTGTTGCAAGCTGGGCGGCTGGCGGACGATTTTTAGATCCTGCACAATCTGCGACTGCTGAAAAAATATCGAGCCACCGATGCACAGCGCCACGATGATGCTCAGCGTCCAGAGCGCGAACATGGCGGAAGGATTGCGCCGCAAGCGTCGCCACACTTGATGCCAGGGTCCGGGGGAAGCTGGCGCGTTTACCGGCTCGGCAGCGGGAACATTCGCGATGGATTTGGCGTCGTTCATGAATCTGTGAGACGGATGCGCGGGTTGAGCCAGGCCTGAACGATGTCCACCAGCAGATTGAAGAAGACGATGAGCACCGCAAATAATCCGGCGAGTCCCATGGCGACGGTGAAGTCCTTATGCAGGGCGGAACTGATGAAGTGCCTGCCGAGGCCCGGAAGATTGAAAACGGTTTCCGTGACAAAGGATCCGCCGAGCAATCCTGCGGCGAGCGGTCCGAGATAATTCAACAGCGGCAGACAGGCGAGACGGAAGGCGTGACGCACGACGATCATCCATTCGCTGGCGCCTTTGGCGCGTGCAGTGCGGACGTGGTCGGCCAAGAGAGATTCCCGCAGGCCGCTGCGAGTGAGCCGGGCCACGGCGGCGGCGCTGATGAGGCCCAGGGTGAGGGAGGGAAGCACCCAATCGTCCGCATCATACCAGCCTGCGGCATTGAACCAGTGCAGGCGGAGAGCAAATACCAGCGCGATGACCGGTCCCAGCACTAGGCTGGGCACGCATACGCCGAGCGTGGCCGCCACCATGATGGAGCGGTCTTGCAACTGGCCGGCCCGCATTGCAGCCAGTGCGCCAGCGGGAATGCCTAACGCCAGTGCGATGAGAAAAGCCATGCCGCCAACGGTGAATGAAACCGGCGCACCTTGCGCGATGATATCGTTCACGGTCCAGCCTTTGAGCCGGTAGGAAACGGGGAAATCCAGCGTCGCGAAGCTCTTCAAGTTCCGCCAGACTTGCACATAGAGTGGCTTGTCCAAGCCATAGATTTTATTCAGGCTCTCCTTCACATACGGCGGCATGTCGCGATCCTTCGCGAACGGGCTGCCGGGACTGAGCGCCATCATGACGTAGGTCAGCGAGATGACCGCTGCGACGACGAGCAAACCTTGCACCAGGCGGCTGATGATGAAGCGGATCATGGTTTTGGTGGAAGCGGCTGATAGGGGCCGATGTCGACGGCTTTGTAGCAGCGATGGCCGATCTTGGATTCTTTCCAGTTCAGCACTTCGAGCCTCTGAAGGTGCGAGTCCATGCGCCAGTAAACAGGAATCATCGGCAACTCCGTCAACAGGAGTTCCTCGCTTTCCTGCATGAATTTCATGCGGTTGGCGGTATCAAGCTCTCTGGTCGCAGTGAGCATCAGCTCGTCATACTTGGGACTTTTCCATCCGGTGTTGTTGTTTCCGTCGGTGCTGCGGAAAACGCTGAGAAATG
This sequence comes from Verrucomicrobiota bacterium, assembly GCA_021413535.1. Classification (GTDB taxonomy): domain Bacteria; phylum Verrucomicrobiota; class Verrucomicrobiia; order Verrucomicrobiales; family Verrucomicrobiaceae; genus VFKE01. The sequence continues at coordinate 279 of JAIOQF010000008.1, read as the reverse complement.
TGTAGGGATCCGTGTAGTCCCCGACCCAGCCGCCGCGGACGACGTCGAAGTTGAGCTTTCTCATGGAGTCGAGATAGACCTGCCAGTCCTGCTGAAGGATGCTGACTTCGATCCCGAGATGCTTGCGCCAGCTTTCCTGGAAAAACTCGGCGATGGTGCGCGCGCTCTCGTTGCTGTTGGTGAGGATTTCGATTTTTCGGAAGCCGCGTCCCTCGGGGAAACCGGCTTCGGCCAAAAGTTTCCTCGCTTCGACAGGATCGAAACGTAACTTGTCCGGCG